>CBFGXP010000126.1:0-11379 GCA_965652775.1 uncultured bacterium | reverse complement strand
TAATTATCCGCCGTGTTCAAAAAAGTTCTGATAGCAAATAGGGGAGAAATAGCACTTCGTGTTATCCGCACCTGTCGTGAGATGGGAATTAAGACAGTTGCCGTTTATTCTACGGCGGATCGCGATAGCCTTCATGTAAAATTTGCTGATGAAGCGGTTTGTATCGGGAAGCCACAAAGCAGCGACTCATACCTGAATATTCCTCACTTAATGGCTGCTGCAGAGATCACCAATGCAGATGCGATTCATCCCGGTTACGGTTTCCTTGCAGAGAATGCAAAATTTGCGCAGATATGTGCTGATCACCAGATAAAATTTATTGGCCCCACCCCTGATATGATCAATGCTATGGGCGATAAGATCACGGCAAAAGACACAATGATAAAAGCTGGAGTTCCGGTGGTACCGGGTGGCGAGGGTTTATTGGAAGGCCTGGACGAAGCAAAAGGGTTAGCAAAGGAAATGGGTTATCCGGTTATTTTAAAAGCAACGGCAGGTGGTGGTGGTAAAGGGATGCGCATTGTATGGGAAGATGCGGAAATGGAGAGAGCATACAACACTGCAAAAGCTGAGGCAGGCGCTGCCTTTAAGAATGATGGCATCTACATGGAAAAATTTGTAGAGGAGCCAAGGCATATTGAGATCCAGGTTGCCGGAGATCAATATGGAAGTGTTTGTCATTTAAGTGAAAGAGATTGTTCAATCCAACGTCGTCATCAGAAATTAGTTGAAGAATCACCATCCCCGTTTATGACGGACGAACTTCGTCAGAAAATGGGTGAGGCAGCAAAGAAAGCAGCAGGCGCCATCAATTATGAAAGTGTAGGTACCATTGAGTTTTTAGTTGACAAGAATCGTAATTTTTATTTCATGGAAATGAACACCCGAATACAGGTGGAGCATTGTGTAACTGAAGAAGTGATCAACTTCGACCTCATAAAAGAACAATTAAAAATTGCAATGGGTGAAAAGATCAGCGGTAAAGACTATTTTCCACAAGGGCATGCCATCGAATGCCGCATCAATGCAGAAGATCCATATAATGATTTTCGTCCTTCACCCGGCAGAATAAGTGTGTTGCATCAACCAGGTGGACATGGTGTTCGTGTGGATAGTCATGCATACGCAGGTTATGTTATTCCTCCTTTTTATGATTCAATGATCGGAAAGCTTATCACCATAGCCCGTACAAGAAATGAAGCAATCGATACCATGTATCGTGCCCTGAGCGAATACGTAATTGAAGGAATAAAAACAACGATTCCATTTCACTTGCAATTAATGCAGGACGAACGCTTCCGCAGCGGTGACTTTAATACAAAGTTTTTGGAAGGCTTTCAGTTGAGGTAGTATTTTTTGAACAACACATGCTATCATCCCCGTTTGTTTATATCCAAATTGCGGCTTCGCTAGACAAATCGATCACTTATGCTCATAATAATTCTATTCAGCCACCCAATTAAAAACATTTAATTTTGCGTATAACTTCCGATTTGACCATACATGATAAACATATTGAAGATTATCCTTTTTTGCAAAACACTGGTGAATTAGGTAAGATGATTTTTAAATATGACTGGTCTAAGACATGTCTCGGTGATATAGATGACTGGCCAGTAAGCCTGAGGATCACACTCGCCAATATACTTCATTCTGCTTTCCCAATGTTCCTATTTTGGGGCGATGATTTTCTCTGCTTTTATAATGACGCATTCCGTCCAAGCCTTGGCCTAAATGGTAAACACCCTGCGATAGGAAAAAAAGCGATAGTTGTCTGGGGCGAGATCTGGCATTTTATCGGTCCGTTACTTCAGAAGGTTGTTGTAACCCAAAAACCTGTATGGTTCGAGGACCAACTGGTTCCTTTCTATCGCAATGGCAAGGTGGAAGATATTTATTGGACATTTAGCTACAGCCCTGCATTTGGAGAAGACAACCAGGTTAAAGGTGTGCTAGTCACCTGCATGGAAACTACAAAGTCAGTTTTGGACCGGCAGAAACAACGCTAGTAAATTATCAATACCGGCTAACGGCATTTATTTTTTCCTGTATTTAGTGTTAAAATTAAACAGTTTGGAGAGAGCTGAAGTACCTCTTGTTTTTTCCGTTATTGAGTTTACACCCTTAGCGAGCCGCGAAAACCTCTTGCGGCATAATAAGATTCTGCACTGTTGTGATATAGAAAGACGGTATTATAGCGACGATCACAAAAGACTGCACCACCGAGTTTCCTGATTGCAGAAGGAGTTTTCACCCAGCTTGATGTTTTAGTATCGAACTCTCCAAGTTGCTGCAACTCCCGGTATTGTTCTTCCGTTAAGATGTCAATGCCCATTTCAGCTGCCATGTTAATAGCGCTGTCTTCTGGTTTATGTTCTTTTCTTTTTTCCAAAGCCTCATGATCGTAGCAAAGGCTTCTTCTTTCTTTTGGACTTTCTGCCGAACAATCATAAAAAATATATTCCCCTGCCTTTTTATCATAACCAACGACATCGGGTTCACCACCGGTTATTTCCATTTCATTGAGCGAATACAGTTTTTCCGGACTACCTTCTAACTGTGCCTTTACTTTAGGCCATTCAAGATCTTTGTGACGGTTCATGTTTTTTTCAAAACGGTTTTTTAATACGCTGAGTAGTTCTTTACTTTTATCTGGTGCCAGTCTCTTTTTCATGCCATTGATTTAATTGATTATAAAAATGTTAATCATTTAATCCTTTTCCCTCAAGAATTTGTTTCAAATATTTCTCAACCCTTGACTCCCTTGTTTTGGACTGTTTTGGTTGAGAAAAATAAAAAATATATGCTCTTTGCCGTCCTGGTGTTAATGCGTCAAATGCTTTTTTCAATGCAGTGCTTTTAGTTAATCTCTTTTGAAACTCTGCTGGAATTTTGAAATCTGAGGTCTTTTTCAATTTCACTTTCAAGCCGGCTCTTTCCACTTCAATAGCTTCATAAACATAAGCTTTCAAAATTTTTTCCATCTTCACTATTTCCCTGATATTGGTGAAGCGGATCTGTCGGGCAGACTGTACATTCTTTGTTTGCTGGATCAGGATACCGTTGGGATCATTTAACAAAGCACCTTTGAAAAAGAGGATAGCACAATATTCTTTAAACCCATGTATCAATACAATGTTTGTGTTCTCAAAAGTATAACAAGGACAACCCCATTTCAATTCTTCAATAAGTCCGCAATCAAGAATGATCGTTCTTAATTTCTCATACTCCTTCTGCCATTTTGTGTCTTTATAAAAAAACCAATCGACCTTAGGATTCATAATTATATTATAAATGGTTAGCTAAAATTAATTTCCTGTCGGCCGGTCTGAAATACCAGGAAACTATGGTGAGGATCAATAATAATGCTGGTCCAAAAACTTCTTTCGCTTCGTCTCCAATGATCATATGAGAAACGATCGCACCTGACATGACAATGAAAAAGCCTGCATATGCCCATTCCTTAAGTAACGGAAATTTAGGAATAAGTACAGCAACGACACCCAAAATTTTCCAAACTCCGATTATCGTTAGAAAATAGCCAGGATAACCCAGACGAGTCATCATATTCACTTCCTCATCCGTTTTTAATAATTGTACTATCCCGGTTGATAACATTCCTAATGAAAGCCAAACGGTAGCGATCCAATAGATGATCTTATTTCTCTTTGACATAGGTTGTCATTTTAATTTATATAGAATGTCCTGTATTCTGTTATGCGCCATATTGATGCCCTGGGCAAATGGTAACTTTAGTATTTGGTCCCTGATTGCAACGGATCTATGAATTACATGCATATTGAGTTTGCTGGTCTCTTCAGTAAGTTTTTCAAATTCCAGGAACTCAAGTTGAACACCAAAAGGCGTATTCTCCATTTCAAAAGTCCTTGTGATCTTCTGGTTCGGAATAAACTCGTGGATCGTCCCGTTAAACCCATGTTTGTTTCCTTTAGGATCAGTTGTTTCAAATTGGAAGCTGCCGTGTCTTTTATTTTCCAGTTTCAGCACCTTCGTTCCCATCCATTGCTCTATAAGTTCCGATTCTTCATATGCCTTAAACAATAAGTCTAACGGCAAATCAAATTCTCTTGTGATCGTCAATTCCTGTTTGCCGTCTTCGGCATTGATCTTTGTTTTCCGTTCCATGCCATTTATTTTTTTGATTTGTATTTTTTCATTACTGCCTCTAACTTATTAAATCGGGAATCCCACATTTGGCGAAATGGCTCAATGAAATCGGCTACTTCTTTCATTTTTTTTGCATTGATGTAATAATAAATTTCCCTGCCGCTTTGCTCTTGTTCAAGTAATTCACATTCGGTGAGTATTTGCAGGTGTTTTGAGACCGTCGGTCTGGCAGTATCAAAGTTTGAGGCTATTGCACCTGCTGTCATTGATTGCGAAGCAACCAGCAGAAGTATCGCCCTTCTTGTTGGGTCTGCAATGGCTTGAAATACGTCTCTTCTAAGATTCATCGTGTAGCTATTTGACTACAAATATATGCGTAGTTATTTAACTACACATTTTTTTTTAGAGAAAGAAAATTGGGGATCTATCTGGAAAGTGCCAACATCCCAACCAGGTGGGGTAGGCTTATGGATTTTATAAAGTAGGTTGTTTTATTTCGCTGCTGCAGAAATCATTTTTTCCAAAACTTTTATATCCACATCTTCAAGTTTATTGATATAAAGACAACCGACTCCGGTCTTGTATTTGCCGAGTTTTTTCAATGCATCGGTATGTCGTTGCAGGTCGATCAGATGTAATGATAAATTAGCCTTGCGTGGGGAAAAACCGATTTTAAACCAATCGACTTCTCTACCAGTAGCAGGACTTTTATATCTTACTTTCCCGAAACCTATCATTGACGTGCCCCACATTCTCGGCCCTTCCTTCATCGCTTTTTGCATCATTTTAAGTATGACCTGGCTGTCTTTACGCTTTTGCTCATCGGTAATACTTTCAATGAAACCCGCTACACTGGACGAGGTCTGCGTGGTTTTAATTTCTGCGAGTTTACCCATAAAAAATATTGTTAGAAGAATTATTTAGGCCCAACATAAAAATATGCGGTTTTCCATAAATTTCCTCACGCTGTAATCCGGGCAAGGCATTGGATGGATTATTATTTAGGTTTCAAATTTTTCAACATTGCTTCAATCATCGCATCGATATAGCCCACATGGTAATCGCTAAATGGTGTCGGCCAATAACTCTGAACAGCGATCACTACTTTTTGTGATGGATCGATCTCAATTTGCTGACCAAAGGCCCCTGACGCGAAGTAGATGCCGCCTGGTCGTAACCACCAATAATATCCATAGCCCCGATATGAGTTAGCAGAAGTTGTAGAATTTTGCATCCAGTCAGCTGGTAAAATTTGCTTGCCGTTCAAATCAACGCCATTGTTCATTGCAAACAATCCAAGCAATGCATAGTCACGTAATGTTGCACTAATGCAACAGCCGCCCAGTTCCAGTTTCAAACTTCTGCTCTTTATCCAGTTGGCATCTGAGTGCATTCCAAAGGGCTTCCATATTTTGTCAGACAAATATTGCGCAAGTGGTTTTCCAATGGTCCTGTGTAAGATCAGTGCTGCCAGGTTGGTTTCAATTGTATTGTAGTTGAATTTTGTTCCGGCAGGTGCCGCACGTTTTAACCCTGATAAATATTTGGCAACTCCAGCCCATCCTTGTTCCGCTTCCATTCTACTAACTTTCAGCAGATCCGATTCAGGATCTTTAGGGTCGTCTTTCCATGCAACACCTGATGACATCTGCAGAAGATTTAGTAATGATACACTGTCATATACACTGCCTGCAAGCTCGGAAATATATTTTGTTACCTTCTCATCTAATGACCTGATATAACCATCCTGGATAGCTGTACCATAAAGCAATGATGTAACAGACTTGGCAACAGAAAAATTTATCCATTTAGTTTTGGCTTCAGTTCCATGGTTATATTGTTCATACAATACAGTGTCTTTCTTCAATATTATAAGGCCCACAACATTTGTCTCTCTCATAAAATCTTTAAGGGTTCGCACAGTATCCTTGTAAGAAAATGAAAAACCCGAAAGATCTCTCAACGCCTCAATCAGCGAATGTTTTCTGTCACCAGCTTCTATTTTGTTGGTGGGCAGAATCCGGTCTGCGTTTTGATAATATCGAAGTTGTTTATCAGGTGAGAGAAACATAAGATCTGCCGTACGAAAACTATCAATGGAGGGGAAGTTTCCATCCTGTGTTTGAGAGGATTTCTTTGCAGTTGTGCATGTAAGGGATATGAAAACAAGTATGCAGCCAAAATGAATTTTAAGCATAAACATTGTTTTAAGTTAGCAATTGTTTTGGCAACAAAAAAAGAGTTTCAGTTCTCCAGCAAATTCTTTTCCAATTTTATCGATCACAGATTTTAAAACAGATGATTCTGCGGAAAGTGCAAGAACTGTTTGTGCGCTGACATGGAAGGCAGAAAAAAAGTCCCTCGTAATAGAAGGACCTTTGACCATGTTTTTGGTTCGTTTATTTATCTCAGGAAGAGTATTTCCCTGTATTTAGGCAAGTACCATTCACGATCATCAACAAGTAATTCAATTTTATCAACGTGATAGCGAATATCATCAAAGAAGGCATCTTTTACCTGACTTTGGTAAGCGATGGCCTTTGTCCTTGTCCCCGTCATATTATTACATATTTTTCTTGCTTCGATCATTTTTTCTACCAGGTCGCTTGTCATATTAATGTGTTCTGAGATCTTTTCCAGTATTTGTTTTTGATTTGCAAACGCTGATTCCTTCAATCCGGATTCTTTTAATCCTTTAATATTATTGGTCAATAAATTTTGATAACGTATGGCCGCAGGTAAAACATGGCTTGTTGCCAGTTCGCCCATAATGCGGCTCTCAATTTGTACCTTCTTAATGTATTTCTCCAATTCTATTTCATGTCTCGCTTCCAGTTCACCGTGAGTGTACACATCATTATTCTCAAAAAGCTTTTTTGCTTTATCAGTTACCATTGCATCCAGTGCAAGTGGAGTGGTTTTGACATTTGGCAAACCTCTTTTCTCTGCTTCTTTTTGCCATGCTTCACTGTAGCCATCGCCTTCAAATAAAACTTTTTCACTGGCAACGATATATTGGCGAAGTACATGCATGATGGCAATTTCTTTTTTATCACCTTTTTCAACATGTGCATCTACTTCTGACTTGAATTTTTTCAGCGTTTCCGCCATGATAGTATTCAATACTGTCATCGCATTGGCGCAATTTGCAGAAGAACCAACTGCACGGAATTCAAATTTATTTCCTGTAAAAGCAAATGGAGACGTTCTGTTTCTGTCCGTGTTGTCTAATAAAAGTTCAGGAATGCTTTTATGAATGTCGATCTTCAACATGCTTTCATCTGTTTCATCCATTTTCGCTGTTACTCTCTCTTTAAGTTCATTTAAAACTTTTGTCAGGTATTCACCAATAAAAACAGAGATAATTGCAGGCGGAGCTTCATTGGCGCCAAGACGATGATCATTGGGTGCCGAAGCAATTGATGCTCTCAGTATATCAGCGTAATCATTAACTGCTTTAATTGTATTTACAAAAAAAGTCAGGAACATCAGGTTTGTCTTTGGCGTCTTGCCCGGCGCTAAAAGATTAACACCTGTATCAGTTGCCATGCTCCAGTTATTATGCTTACCGCTACCGTTTATTCCTGCAAATGGTTTTTCATGCAACAATACCCTGAGTTTATGCCGACGTGCAACACGATCCATTACATCCATCAGCAAAGAATTGTGATCAACACCAACACTTACTTCTTCAAAGATCGGCGCACATTCATATTGTGCAGGGGCCACCTCATTATGCCTTGTGCGAAGCGGAATTCCCAACTTGTAAGATTCATTTTCAAAATCACGCATGAATGCATACACCCTTTCAGGTATAGAACCGAAATAATGATCTTCCAGCTGTTGACCTTTTGCCGAACTATGTCCGTAAACTGTTCTTCCACACATTACCAGGTCAGGTCTTGCATTAAATAAACCTTCATCGATCACAAAATATTCCTGTTCCCACCCCAGTGTAGCTGTCACACGGGATACATTTCTATCAAAATAATTACATACATCGACAGCAGATTTATTCAATGCTTCAAGTGCTTTTAATAACGGTGCCTTGTAATCAAGCGATTCCCCAGTGTAAGAAACAAAAATGGTTGGAATGCAGAGAGTTTTTCCGTTTCCGATCTCCATAATAAATGCCGGTGAAGATGGGTCCCATGCCGTATAACCTCTTGCTTCAAATGTTGCCCGTAGTCCACCGCTGGGAAATGACGATGCGTCCGGTTCCTGCTGGATCAAAGCATCACCTTCAAATTGTTCGATGGGGGTGCCATCACTTTTGATAGTAAAGAAAGAATCATGTTTTTCGGCAGTAGTGCCGGTTAATGGTTGAAACCAATGGGTAAAATGTGATACTCCTTTTCCTTCAGCCCATGAGCGGATTCCACTTGCGATCTGGTTGGCCATACTACGGTCAATTTTTTGACCAGCCCTTATTGAACCGACAAGACTTTTGTACGCCTCATCACTTAAAAACTCACGGGCAGTTTTTATTGTAAATACACTTTCTCCGAAAATTGCAGTGATCCTGGTGGGATTTTCCACTGTTACTTCCTGCGAAGAAGACAGATTGTTGATAGCATTGAATCGTAATGACATGATTGTTTTTTTATACTTTTTAAATGGGTGTCAAATATAAAAGGTAAGCCGAGTTGAAACGCTTACCTTAAAATTTGGTGAATAAATTTTTATTATGCCTTTCCGAAAAGAATCGTTAGGCTACTTTCTTCTTTTCCTGCTGCATCAAATTAGCTTCAGCAATTTTCACGGTCTTAATAATGCGGGCGGCTACTTTGTAAGGATCTGCAGCACTGTTAGGACGGCGATCTTCCAACCATCCTTTCCAACCTTTTTCCACTGTACCGATTGGGATACGAATTGAAGCGCCGCGATCAGAAATACCGAATTTGAAATCGGTAATTGCTGCTGTTTCATGTTTACCCGTAAGACGTAAATGATTGTCGGGTCCGTAAACTTCAATATGCTCTTTCACAAATGGTCTGAAGCCTTCACAGATCTGCTCATATATATCCCGGCTTCCACAAGTTCTTAATAGTTCATTGGAGAAGTTAGCATGCATACCACTGCCGTTCCAGTCCAAATTGCCCAGCGGTTTGCAATGCCAGTTGATTGAGATACCATATTTCTCACCAATTCTTTCCAATAAATACCTGGCCACCCAAACCTGGTCACCGGCTGCTTTTGCCCCTTTTGCAAAAATTTGGAACTCCCATTGCCCTGTTGCCACTTCTGCATTAATACCCTCGACATTTAGTCCTGCTTCAAGGCATGCATCAAGATGTTCTTCAACCATTGCACGACCAAATGCATTTGTAGCACCTACGGAACAATAATAGGGACCTTGAGGACCGGGGAAGCCTCCTTCAGGAAATCCAATAGGTTTATTAGTTGCAGGGTTCCATAAAAAATATTCCTGTTCAAATCCAAACCAAAAATCATTGTCATCATCTTCGATCGTGGCTCTCCCGTTTGATTCATGCGCAGTACTGTCGGGACTCAATACCTCACACATCACGAGGTAAGCATTTTTTCTTTGTGGGTCTTTCGCAATAAATACTGGTTTTAATAAACAATCAGAGGAGCCACCGGGAGCCTGCTCTGTTGATGAACCGTCGAAGCACCACATAGGGCAATCTTCTAATTTACCACTGAAGTTCTTTTCAATTTTAGTTTTGCTTCTCAGGGTCTGAATCGGTTTATAACCGTCCAACCAGATGTATTCGAGTTTTGATGACACCATAACAAATGCATTTAATTTTTAAAATGAGGTTCAAATGCAAAAAAAAGCATATTGGGGAATAAAACCAATAAATTTTACAGGACTAAATAAACTTTTTGTATAAAATGTGGAAAATTTCAGAAAAAAATCGAAATGCAACGACAAATGTCAGGCATTGTCCTGCGTTTCAGAAATATTAGAATTATTTTTAATATTATTGAAGAGAATGGAATAAATCCTGTTCCAATCGATCAGGCTTATAACCGGAACAAATAAAAATGGCAGAATGATGCTTCTATACCTAACGATTGCACCTAAAAAATTTACCGTAAATCCTATGGCTAAGAGAAAGGAAAATGAAAAGAAGATACAAAACCAAATAAAGGAAGTTGATCTTATACCATTAGTTCGCCAGAATAAAAATAAAAGGAACAAAAAAAGCAGGAAAGCAGTTTCAGTTGCTGCTGCCATTGAAAGTATATGTTTTACATCACCAGGATGTGGACGGAGTGTTGTTGAGCTTAGTGCATGTGGAGCATTTATCAAAAAGTTTCCAGGTGATGGTTTTAATTCAGGCAGCTCAATACCTGAATTTCCCTGGAGTGTTTTGAAGGCTTTTTGTTTATCAACCACAGACTGGGGGAAATCAAGTCCTGGAAAAATATATCTCAATGAAAAAAAGAGTATCCCGCATATCAAATACGTGGAAAGATAAATGACAGCATTTCTTTTTTGAATTTTAGTTGAAAGTATCCAGGCAAATAATGCTGGAACGAGTATTGGCAATATAAAATTTCTAAATGAAAGAATAATAAGAAAGGAAAGGAATAATGGTAAAATTCTTGCAAGCCTGAATGTTTTTTCTTTTAACCCAAAATATACATGATAAACAATAAGACTTAGTGCCATAAAAACAAGGCCATCCTTATGGATCCCACTTGTCCAGTATGCAAATGATGGGATTAAAAAAGTGGCCAATAATACGTGGATCTTCTTACCTGGAAATACATCAATAAATACCCGGTACATTGCCACGGGTCCGGTAAATGTTATAAATGAAAAGAAGATCACATTTACATAATAGTTACCATAGGTGAGAATATTGACCGCTGAAAGAAACTTGATAAACATATTACTCTTGAGATCATTCCACCATGAATCCTGAGAAGCGAAAAAGCCCCCGTATTTATCTTCGTATCCGCTTTCAAAAAGATTTGAAAAATATTCTGATGGATTTTCCAAAAGCAATTTGTATTCATCAACGCTTGTATAATGAAAACTCCAGGTATCATACATGTAAGCGAACTGTCCATAATAGATCCCGATCCAGCCATAGAAAATTCCAGCCATTACTTTCAGCAAAAAAAGTATAACTAATTGGGGATTGCTAAGCCCGGATTTTTTGAAGAAACCAAGTCTTGTGAGTAACCATGCAAATAAACAGAGGTAGCCTGCAAATAATAAGTAATACAATCGGTCGGGTTTATCTTCGCAAAATAGCTATAAAATTTGAAGTA
>CBFGXP010000125.1:0-11472 GCA_965652775.1 uncultured bacterium | reverse complement strand
TCTGTGGATATAAACTTTTTGAATCGGTTGAAACATTGATGAGCAAATGAAGAACGCCTTAGAATTATCTTACCTGGTGCCGCTGTTTCCGTTGATCGGGTTCCTGATCATTGGATTAGGTAGAAAGTATTTATCAAAATCGTTAACAGGAATTCTCGGAAGTGGTGTTATCCTTTTTTCATTCTTAGTAAGTGTCTGGATCTTTTTCCAGGTGAAGGAAGGTAATTCCGGTGTTATCGATTATTTCAATTTTATCTCGGCCGGAAATTTAAAGATCCCCTTCTCTTTTCAAATTGATGCGCTGTCATCCTTATTTCTTTTAATAATTACGGGGGTTGGTTTCCTGATTCATGTTTATTCCGCTTCCTACATGCATCATGAGAGTAAAGAACATTTTGCCCGTTACTTTTCTTATCTCAATCTCTTTGTTTTCTCCATGCTGCTTTTGGTTATGGGCGGCAACTTTGTAATTCTTTTTATCGGGTGGGAAGGTGTTGGCCTTTGTTCGTACCTGCTCATAGGCTATTGGTTTAAAAATACAGAATATAATTATGCGGCCCGCAAGGCATTTGTGATGAATCGTATCGGTGATCTTGCTTTTCTCATCGCCATCTTTATGATCATTGCAAAAGTGGGTTCTGTAAATTTTAGCGATGTATTTTCTACTGACGGGTTACAAAAGCTTTCTCCGTCTGTAACCATGATCACTCTTTTACTTTTTATTGGTGCCACAGGCAAAAGTGCACAGATACCATTGTATACGTGGTTGCCGGACGCCATGGCGGGCCCAACACCCGTATCAGCATTGATCCATGCTGCAACCATGGTTACTGCAGGCATTTACATGATCGCAAGAAGTAATGTATTGTATTCATTGAGTGAAGTGACACCCACCATTGTTGCCTATATTGGCCTGGCCACTGCATTACTTGCCGCTACAATTGCTTTGAAACAAAACGATATTAAAAAAGTATTGGCTTATTCTACTGTGAGCCAACTAGGCTATATGTTTTTGGCATTAGGTGTTGGTGCATACACCGCTGCAGTATTTCATGTAATGACACATGCTTTTTTCAAGGCATTATTATTCCTTGGAAGCGGCAGTGTTATTCATGCTATGGGTGGAGAACAGGATATTCGTAATATGGGGGGCCTGAGCAAGAAATTAAAATGGACGTTCTTCACTTTTACTATTGGATGTATTGCCATCGCGGGTATTCCACCATTCAGTGGATTCTTTTCCAAAGATGCAATATTGTTAAGTGCCTTTGAGAAAAATCCTGTGTTATATGGTATCGCATTATTCACGGCATTACTTACCGCTTTTTATATGTTCCGTTTGTTGTTTGTAACGTTTACGGGAAAATTCAGAGGTACACCTGAGCAGGAAAATCATTTACATGAAAGCCCTGCATTAATGACTGTACCATTAATTATTCTTGCCATATTATCGATCGTCGGTGGATTTGTAAATATTCCCGAAGTTTTTTCAAAAGGAGGAGAAAATTTAACGGAATTCCTGGCACCGGTTATAGCAAAACATGAAGGCCATACAGTATCTCATTCAACTGAATATTTGTTGATGGGTGTATCAACCGTTTTAATATTAGCGACGATCGCATTTGCATGGGTCAGGTTTAGAAATTACCGGCCCGCTGAATCAAAAGGAGCGGGTAAAGTATTCGAAAATAAATGGTATGTGGATGAATTGTATGATAAGGTTATAGTAAACCCATTGAACAGGTTTGCAGGTTTTCTGAATGATATTTTTGAAAGGTATATAATCGATGGTGTTGTAAATGGGGTTGGCAGGGCAGTGAACTACGGCAGTCGCCAGCTAAGATTATTACAAAGCGGGCAGGTAGGAAGTTACGTGCTGCTGATGGTGTTTTCAATATTGTTTTTTCTATTATACCAGTTTTTTATTAAGAAATGAATGTAAATATGAATGGTGAGTGTGAAAAGACATTTGAATTTATAAAACATAAATTCCCCTTTAGGGGATAGGGGCATGATTTCATTATTACTGATATTAATTCCACTACTAAGCGGTATTGCAGCATTTTTTCTTAAGCAGGGAAATTCAGCAAAGTCATGGGCATTGTTTTCTTCATTTGCTACTGTTGTTGTTTCATTGCTTGGGCTTACCTTATTAAATAAACCCGACTTGCTTCAATTCAAATGTGATTGGCTACCAGGAGTGGGGAGCAGCTTTTCTATTCGGCTTGATGGAATGGGGCAATTGCTTTGTTTGCTCACCTCTATTTCATTCCCCTTAATATTTATCACAACATGGCATCGTCAATATAAAAATGCGCATAATTTCTTTGCATTGATGCTTCTTTCACAGGCCGGCTTAATGGGAGTCTTTCTTGCCATGGACGCATTGCTGTTTTATTTCTTTTGGGAACTCGCGTTGATACCGGTTTATTTTCTTTGCTCCATCTGGGGTGCAGAAAGAAGGATCCAGGCTACTTTTAAATTCTTTATCTATACATTCATCGGTTCACTGCTGATGTTGGTTGGATTGATTTATTTGCAGTCACAAACTGACGATAGGTCCTTCGACATTCTAGCTTTTTATGAGATCGTTTTAAATAGTAAAACGCAAAACTGGGTTTTCTGGTTAATGTTTGCAGCATTCGCTATTAAGATACCAGTATTTCCTTTTCATAGCTGGCAGCCCGATACATACGAACAATCGCCAACTGCAGTTACAATGGTACTAAGTGGTGTCATGGTCAAAATGGGGTTGTTTGCGATCATCCGCTGGTTGCTTCCGGTTTTACCATCAGCTTCTTTCGCTTATGGGGAAAAGATGATCGCTATGTGGGCCATCGTGGGAATGATATATGCATCATTGCTTGCCTGGCGGCAGGATGATATGAAGCGGTTGATCGCTTATTCTTCCATTGCCCACCTTGGCCTGATGGTGGTTGCAATTTTTGCAGAATCAGAAATAGGTATGCAGGGCGTGATGATACAAATGTTCAATCATGGCATTAATATCATCGGTCTTTGGGTCATTGTTGAAATATTGGAAAAGAAATATGGAACGAGAAAACTTTCAGAGTTAGGCGGGCTTGCTCAAAAAGCCCCGGTGATGGCAATGCTTTTTGTGATCGTTGTATTGGCTAATATAGCATTGCCGCTTACAAATGCTTTTGTTGGAGAATTCATGATGTTCACCGGAATTTTTACCTCACAAATTTCAGAATATGAAATGATAACTGTTCCGGCTGCAGGCATTACAATTATTGTCGGTGCTATTTATATGCTGAGAATGGTGCAAAAAGTAATTTATGGAAATACAAATGCATTGACAGAAACCGGAACTGATATTGGCTTAAATGAAAAAATGGTGCTTGGAATAATTGTGATCCTGATAATTGTTGCCGGGGTTTATCCGCAACCATTTCTTGACCTGACTAAAGATACAACAGCTTTAATTTTGAAAGAGGCAAACATAATTCCTTTAACAAGTAAATAAAAAAACCGGTTGAATTAAATGAACGCATTGATCATATCGGCAATAATGGGAGTAGTGATGATGTTCAGCGGTGTTTTGCTGAAACAGCGGTCTTCTGTACTTACAGTGGCATTGGCGGGGCTTTTTGTTTCTATTGTTTTGAATGTAATGGAAATGTACGGTGTCCATTTATTCAATATTAATGCGAATGGGATGATGCAATTTGACAGGTTCTCGCTTTTCTTCAATACCATAGCAATGGGTTGTACATTTATTTTCTTTTTGCTTTCAGCAAAAGAAATGGAAAAAGTGGGATTAAACTATGCTGATTATTTTGCTTTGATATTTTTTATCATTTGCGGGATCATACTCTCTTCTTCATTCAGTTCGTTGCTTATTCTTTTCCTGGGAATTGAGATCATTTCCATACCATTATATATATTAACGGGAAGTGATAAAAAAAACCTCAAGAGTAATGAAGCTTCATTAAAATACTTTTTACTTGGTGCTTTTTCCACCGGTTTAATGTTAATGGGCATCACATTAATTTATGGTCATGCTGGCTCTTTTACAATTGACCACGTCACATCGCCTGAAACAAAACCGGGTGTTTTAGTGATCGCGGGTTTATTATTACTGATGTTTTCGATGGCTTTTAAAGTATCGGCTGCGCCATTTCATTTCTGGACACCCGATGTATATGATGGGGCCCCCACGGTATTTACCTCTTTTATGGCCACGATCGTAAAGGCAGCGGTTTTTATTGCATTTATCCGTTTATTCTATCATGCCTTCGGGGATATTCATTCAACGTGGAAATACATTATCGCTGTTATCACGGCGCTAACTTTATTTATAGGTAATGTTACTGCCGTATTCCAGCAAAGCGTAAAACGAATGCTGGCGTATTCAAGCATTGCCCAGGCCGGTTTCATGTTAATGGCCGTGCTTACATTGAATACCATCGCGTCAGAAGGAATATTACTTTACACAACGGCATATTGTTTATCTACCATTGGCTTGTTTGCCATATTGGTAAAAATGAAAGATTATACATTTGAAGGGTTCAATGGATTTGCAAAACACCAGCCTTTACTTGCTGCTGTAGCAGTAATATTTCTCTTATCACTTGCAGGTATTCCACTAACTGCAGGATTCCTGGCAAAGTTTTATATGATAAATGCAGTAGTAACAAACGGCGGATTTATCTGGCTTGTAATATTCGCAGTTTTGATGGCGGCCATCAGCGTTTATTATTATTTCCGTGTTATACAGGCAATGTATTTCAAAGAAGGAGAGGCACAGGCGATTGAAGTTAGCCTGGCTTTTAAATGGATAATAACGTTAGTTGCAGCATTGATTATTTTGCTCGGTGTATATCCCCAGCTTTTATTCAATTGGTTTTATTTTTAATTGCGGACAATCAATTCTTCCCCGGCATCTAATGTGATTATTGTTTAATACTTGGCCGGGAATATTTCACCCATAACTTTGTTCATCATAAAAATCATCACATGAGAATGACTACACGCCGGATATTATTCGGTTTAACAATGCTTTGCCTTAGTGTGTTTTCAATAGCACAGCGCCCCCAAACTTCAGGAGATACCACAAGACCGGCAGGACAAAGACCAGGTACTGGTGTAAGACCTTACCGGGAGATCATTACTGATAAGGCGATTACCAAAAACGGATTTTTTAAAGTTCATAAAGTTGATGACAAATATTATTTTGAAATTCCCAATGATATGCTTTGGAGGGATATTCTTGTTGTTAACCGTCTTTCTCAAACGCAAGTTGGTACAGGATATGGCGGTGATCAAATAGGACAGAATGTTATTCGCTTTGATAAAGGTCCGAACAACAGGATTTTCTTGCGGACAATATCTTATGCTGTATATGCAAAAGATTCTACTTCACCCATGTTTTCTTCGGTGGCTAATTCAAACCTGCAACCGATTTCTTTTTCATTTGACATAAAAGCTTTTGGAAAGGATACGGCGAGTTCAGTGATAGAGGTTACGGATTTTGTTAGCGGCGATAATGATGTCCTCTTCTTTAGTAATGCGGCAAAATCTCAACGACGCCTTGGTTCATTACAATCTGACAAATCTTATATCGTAAGTGTAAAACCTTACCCGATCAATATTGAAATAAAAGCAGTAAAAACATATGGAAGAGCTCCTGCACCAGCGGTACCCGGTGGGTTTGGTACAGCTACGCAACCAAGTGGCAATCTCACTGTTGAAATAAATAGTTCAATGGTTTTGCTGCCTAAAGTTCCGATGCAGGCAAGACATTTTGATGCAAGAGTGGGTTATTTCACTGTTGGCTATACTGATTATGATGTCAACCCGCAGGGAGTTAGAGAGATTACCATTGCAAAACGCTGGAGACTTGAGCCAAAAGATGAGGACATGGAAAAATATAAGAGAGGTGAATTGGTTGAACCAAAGAAACCGATCATATTTTACATTGACCCAGCTACTCCAAAAAAATGGATACCATATTTGATCCAGGGAGTAAATGATTGGCAAATCGCTTTTGAAAAAGCTGGTTTTAAAAATGCAATATTTGGAAAAATGGCGCCAACAAAGGAACAGGACAGCACATGGAGTCTTGAAGATGCCCGTAACTCTGCTATTGTTTATAAACCATCCGACATTTCAAATGCGAGTGGTCCGAGTATATCTGATCCACGAAGCGGGGAGATAATGGAAAGTCATATCAACTGGTATCATAATGTAATGGAGCTGATCCGTAATTGGTACATGATACAAGCTGCACCAAATGATGCCCGTGCACGCACAATGTTGTTTCCCGACGAGTTGATGGGGGAGCTGATCCGTTTTGTATCGGCTCATGAAGTTGGTCATACCCTTGGTCTTCGTCACAATTTTGGATCGAGTTCAACTGTGCCTGTTGAAAGTTTGAGAAATAAGAAATGGTTGGAGGAACATGGTCATACGCCTTCAATTATGGATTATGCCCGCTTCAATTATGTAGCCCAACCAGAAGATAATATTACGCCTGCCGGTTTATTTGCAAGGATTGGCGATTATGATAAATGGGCAATTGAATGGGGCTATCGTCTTTTCCCGGAATTCAAATCACCCGAAGCCGAAAAAGGAAAACTGAATCAATGGACAAGAGAAAAATTAAAAGACCGCCGCTTATGGTGGGGTGATGGTGAAAGCAACCAGGATGATCCACGTTCTCAAACAGAAGACTTAAGTGATAATTCCGTAAAGGCAAGTGAATATGGCATAAAAAACCTTAAGCGCATCATTCCGGAATTAATGAAATGGACAAAACAGGATAACGAAGATTATACGAACCTGACTGATATCTATAACCAGGTTACCGGTCAATTTAGTCGTTATGTAAATCATGTATCAAGAAATGTAGGGGGAATTTATAAAACACCGAGAGTGGTGGAGGATTCAGACCCGGTTTATGAATTTACTCCAAAGGCAAAACAAGCAGAAGCCGTCGCGTTTCTTCATCAGCAATTATTTAATACTCCAACATGGTTGATCAGCAATGATGTTTATGCAAAAACGGGAGGCAACCCTCTTACTATTGTTGGTAATATCCAGGATAATGTCTTAAATCGATTATTTGGGGCCAGCACCTTGAACAAATTAATAAATGCTGAAACTGCAATTGGGAACAGTGCTTATAAAATGACAGATCTGTTTAGCGATATGAAAAAAGGGATATGGTCAGAATTGCCCACAAGGAAAACGATCGATGTATATCGAAGGAACCTTCAAAAATCATACATAAACGTCTTGAGTAACTTGTTATATCCTGCACAGGTAACAGTAAGTCTCGGTGGCGGAGGAGGGTTTAACCTGGCACCGGCTGTTAATACTGACAAATCAGATATTAAGAGTTTGGTAAGGGCTCATCTTACCACATTAAGGGCAGAGGTAAATGCGGCGGCGGCAGCAATGACCGACCCAATGAGCAAATATCATTTGCAGGATGTTTCTAAAAGGATCGATGATGCATTGAACCCTAAAAAATAATTTTTCATGAATTCAATGAAAAGAGCCCCGATTTAATCGGGGCTCTTTTTAAATTCCCTGACCAGTTGTCAAATTTTCTAACTTTGATTTTACAGACTTTATTACTTTCGGTACACGAATGAAATACCGCGATATTCTGGCACTTGCTTTTCGCTCGGTTCGCAGCAATATGTTGCGTAGCGTTTTAACTATTATCATTATTGCATTCGGCATAATGGCTCTCGTGGTGGTCTACACAGCCATCAAGGCGATCAACCAAAAGTTTACAGATAGTTTTTCTACAATGGGTGCAAGTGGATTTACTGTTCGTTACAAAGAGCGAAATATCCGCTTCGGCGGGGGTAATGATGAACTTAAAAAAGAGAAAAAAGGAAACAAGAAAGAAAAGAAATCAAGCTTGGGGAAAATAATCAGGAAGGAAGAAGCCGAAATGTTTATAAAAAATTACAAATTTCCATCTTCCAAAAGTGTTTCAGTTTTTGCAACCAGGAATGCAATTGTTTCTTATGAAAATAAAAAAACCAGTCCCAATGTTTTTTTATTTGGTAGCGATGAAAACTTTGTATTGCTAAATGGATTCAAGTTAAGAGCCGGAAGAAACCTGAACCAGGCCGATGTGCAATCCGCAAGAAATGTCTGCCTGATCGGTTATGATGTGGCGAAAAAATTATTTAATGATAATCCTGACCGGGCTGTAAATAATATTATCCGTGTTCAAAATATTCCTTACCGTGTGGCGGGAGTGCTTGATAGCCGTGGTTCATCCTTTGGAATGAGTTGGGATAACAGGATCATAACAAGCTATACAAATGTGCACCGGCAATTCAGCTCCGGGATGAGTTATGTAATAGCAGTAATGACAGATGATATTAAGAAAGTGCAGGTGGCGATGGGTGAAGCAGAAGGCATGTTCAGGTCGGTTAGAAAGTTGGCCACAACCGAAGAGAGCAATTTCGTACTTGATCGTAACGATAGTGTTGCCGAAAAAGCAATGAATAGTCTTAGCATGATCTCGCTATCAGCTGCCGTAATCGGCTTTATTACTTTGATCGGAGCTGCTATCGGGTTAATGAATATCATGCTTGTTGCTGTAACAGAAAGAACTAAAGAAGTAGGACTGGTAAAAGCCATTGGAGGGAAGAGCAAGACAGTGAGGATACAGTTTCTTATGGAATCAATAATCATTAGTGTGTTTGGGGCCATATTGGGGATCATTCTTGGAATTTTAATTGGTAATCTTATCTCAATTGCAATTAACACGGGATTTGTCATTCCATGGAATTGGGTAATACTGGCCGTCATTATTTGCTCGATCACCGGATTATTGGCCGGGTTATATCCTGCCCTTAAAGCTGGCAAATTGAATCCGATCGAGGCGCTCAGATATGAATGATCTTACTTATTAAGTTAACAGCCGTTCTTCCTATTGAAAGTCTGAGACTAACCCTTGTTTGGGCAAGAGTAAAAAACTAACAGCTTCTTGTTCCGGAACAAAAAATCCTTAACTTGTAACGCTCTGATTAAAATTTTTGCAGGCGCATTTGGAACAATTAATCTTTTTTTCCTTAGAATTGTGTCCCTGAAAAAATCAAAAACTTTTTTTTAAAAATTTTAAACACTAAAAACTAAGATCATGGCTGAAACAAAACCGACTGCAACAGCAAGTGTGAAAGCAACTTCAGTACAAGCAAAGAAAAGCAGTAACGCCATTTCATGGCTTGCCCCGATTATCTGTCTTATTGCCGGTTATGCTATCTGGCGTTTTATTTTGGGAGATCCCGACGGTTTTAAAACCCCCGATCCTAAGGGAGGGTTTTGGCCAAAACATCATGGACCAAAAGGTGCGATGAATGCGATCTATGAAGGTGGTATCATTGTTCCTCTTTTGATCGGTATGTTCCTGATGGTTGTTACCTTCTCGATTGAAAGATTGCTTACCATTAGTAAAGCATTAGGAAGCGGGTCAGTTGCTGACTTTATTCGTAAAGTACAATATCACCTTGCAAATAGAAATGTAGATGCGGCCATGGCAGAATGCGACAAACAACGTGGTTCAGTTGCAAATGTTATGCGTGCGGGGTTACGTCGTTATAAAGAAATGACAACAAACAACGAGCTTTCTACTGATCAGAAAGTTTTAGCTATTCAGAAAGAAGTTGAAGAAGCAACAGCGCTGGAATTGCCGATGCTACAAAAAAATCTTGTGTTCCTTTCTACTATTACATCTGTTGGAACCCTCATCGCCCTATTGGGAACGGTAATGGGTATGATCAAATCATTTTCCGCATTGGGTGAAGAAGGAGGCGGTGCCGGAGCTGCAACACAATTGGCTATCGGTATCTCTGAGGCGTTGTATAATACGGCCTTGGGTATCGGTACGTCCGCTATTGCCCTTATAATGTACAACGTATTTACAACCAAGATCGATGCTATAACTTATGGAATTGACGAGTCAGGATTCACACTGACCCAAAGCTTTGCCTCTCTTTACAAATAAGAGACAATTGCTTTTATGGAAAACATGGATCGTTGAATCTCAATACTAAATTTTCTAAACATGCCCAGTGTTAAAATACCAAGGAAGAGCACATTTGTGGACATGACGCCTTTTGTAGACGTGGCTTTCCTGATCCTTACTTTTTTTATAATGGCTACGAAATTTAAGCCTGCTGAGCCCGTTGAAATTAAGACCCCAAATTCGGTTTCTACAAAGGATCTTCCTGACAGTGATGCTTTACAAGTGTCATTTGATAGTACGGGACGAATATTCTTCGCTATTTTGTCTGAAAAAGATCCTAAGATCAAGTATAATGTTATTCAGAATATGAATACTACCAGAAATCTTGGCCTGACAGAGGCAGAGATGAAAAACTTTGTTCAGACGCCGGCCGTGGGAGTTCCCTTTTCAGGGTTGAAACAATTATTGTCACTTCCTGTTGAGAATCAAAAGGATTTAAGACAGCCGGGAGTCCCCCTGGATACATTGGGAGGTGAGTTGTACTATTGGATCAGGGATGCTGTTTCTGCTTTTACCGGTAAACAATTAAAATACCTGATAAAAGGCGATAATGCAGCAAAATACCCAGCTTTCAAGCAAGTGCTCAACGCGTTTAAAAAGAATGATATTTTCAAATTCCAGATGATAACAATGCTGGAAGACACTCCGGCTGGCTCGGAATTGGATATAATCAGGAATAGGCAGAAATCCGGAGGGAAATAAATTTATTTAATTTTAAAATTATAGATCATGGCAAGTATTGAAGAAGGCGGCGGTGGTGGTGCTCATAAAAAAGGACCGGGAGTAAAGAAAGCAAAAAAACTTTCTACCCGCGTTGATATGACGCCGATGGTTGACCTTGGATTCTTGCTTATAACGTTTTTCATTTTTACAACTACAATGAGTAGCCCGACTACGATGGAGTTGTATATGCCAAAGGACACCGATAAGGATGAAGATCAGAATAAGGCAAAAGAATCCGGGGCAATTACCATTATGCTCAGCAAAGACAATCACGTTTATTATTATGAAGGCCAATTGAAAGAGGACGCTTCTAATTTCCAGTCCACTAATTTTGCAGGGATACGGAAAGTTATTCTCGACAAGAAAAAAGCCGTTATAGATGCTCATCAGCATGATGCCGGATGTGAAAAAATATGGCAAAAGAATGGCGGGGATAAAAAATCCTGTCTTGATAAGGACCTTGTAGTTGTCATTAAGCCAGGAGAAGAGGCAACTTATAAAAATACAGTTGATATTCTTGATGAAATGGCAATTAGTAATATCAAGCGTTATGCAATGGTTGACTTGTTCCAGGCGGAAAAGGATCTTATAGCTAAAACAGAAGGTGGAAACTAATTCAATCCATTTATGTGGAATCAGTTGAATTCTGCATCTAATTTTAAAAGAAACTGCGATGGAAATAAATAAAATCTTGTCAAGTGATATTCTGGATCTCGTTTTTGAAGACC
>CBFGXP010000124.1:0-11585 GCA_965652775.1 uncultured bacterium | reverse complement strand
GAAGAAGTTCCTCCAACACGTTCGATACTATCCATCAGTTTTTTTGATTCCATCTCTTGTATGGCCCCGCAATAAGCAATGCCTCTTACACCGGCACCTTCAAATACCAGATTTTTGACAGTGGCAGGAGATTGGGCATGTAGAAATTGGACTGCCAAAACAGGGAAAAGGAGTATGTATTTTTTCATAAGAAATGGGTAACTGATTTATTGAATGAGAACAACCACAGGGTGATCACCTAATTCAGCATTTTTAAAAATTCAGCTTCTGATATTATTTTGACGGTATTTATTTTTTTTGCTTTTTCTAATTTGCTCCCGGCATCCTCACCAACGACAAGGTAATTTAATTTACTGCTGACACCACTAAGAATTGTTCCTCCATTTTTTTCTACCATTTCTTCAGCATCTGTCCTTTTTAATGTGGGCAATGTTCCGGTAAATAAAAATGATTGGCCTGTAAGGTTTCCTCCTTTAGCATGTTCTTTCTTTTCATTTTTCAATTTTAATCCTAATGCTTCCAATTGCCGGATCATTTTTATATTATCCTTGTTGCGGAAGAAATGATAAATGCTGCCAGCCACTTTTGGGCCGATGTCTTCAAGGTTTTGAAGATCTTCCTGCGAATAGTTTTGAAAACTTAGCAAATGATCAACAGAATGAGCCAACGTTTTTGCCGTTGTTTCTCCAACAAAGCGAATTCCAAGGGCGTAGATCAAACGATGTAATGGTTGATTTTTTGAATTACTGATTGCAGTTTGCAAATTGGTAATTGATCTTTCACCAAAACCTTCCAGTTCACCGATCTTCTTATAATTCAATTCGTATATACCAGGAATATCTTTTAGTAATCCAAGGTCAAAGAATTTCCTGACATTGGCCTCTCCAAAACCCCTGATATCCATTGCGTCTTTACTGGCAAAATGAATAATGCGTTCTACTACTTGTGCAGGACATTCAATATTAACACAGCGCCACACGGCTTCGCCTTCTTCTTTAAATAATTTGCTTTTGCATACTGGACATTGATCAGGGAAAATAATTTTCTTCTCTTTGCCCTTTCTTATGTCAGGTAAAGATTTTACAATTTGCGGAATTACATCACCGGCCCGTTCGATCAATACAGCGTCACCAATACGAAGATCTTTATCCTTAATATAATCTTCGTTATGAATAGAGATACTGCTCACGGTAACCCCGCCAATTGCAACGGGTTCCAATTTTGCCACTGGAGTTACAGCCCCTGTTCTTCCTACCTGGAATTCGACCCCGAGTAACTTGCTGGTTGCCTGGCGGGCTTTGAACTTACAGGCAATTGCCCACCGGGGATGATGCGAGGTCATTCCTAATTTATCCTGCAAAGCAACATCATTTACTTTAATTACCATTCCATCAATTTCATAAGGTAGATCGTCACGCATCACTTCAAACTCATTGCAATACTTTATCACAGCTTCAATACCTTTCAAAACCCTTTTATCCTTTTGTGGACTTCTAAAGCCGAGCTCCCACAGCATTTCAAGTGACGATGAGTGATGAAGAAGTTCTTCAGCTACTTTTTTACCCCGGATCGTTGTATAATAACTGATGTTATAAACGAATGCTTCCAGACTTCTTTTGCCAACTTCTTTTGGATCTTTAATTCGCAATGTGCCGGCAGACGCATTTCGTGGATTAGCCAACGGTGGTAATCCCTGTTCCATCATCTGCTCATTATATTTTTTAAAATTATTTTTATTGATAAGCACTTCTCCCCTTATCTCTGCAAGGTCCAATCCGTATTCAGAAAATTTTGCAGAAAGTGGAATACTTTTTATTTGTTTGATGTTAGTCGTAATATCATCACCTTCCACACCATCCCCGCGAGTCGCACCGCGTACCAACAGATCATTTTCATAAATAAGTGAAATGCTGGCGCCGTCAAATTTTGGTTCAACGCAGTACTCAATTTTATTTTCTCCCGTCAATTCCCTGGCTTTTCTGTCAAAATCAATAAGGTCATCTGTATTATAAGAATTACTCAAAGACAGCATAGGTACTAAATGCGGCACTGTCGGAAAATCTTTGGTAAGGCCTTTGGCAACTCTTTGTGTAGGAGAATCAGCCGTTACCAATTTTGGATTTTCTGATTCTATTCCTTCCAACTCTTTGTAAAGTTGGTCATATTCAAAATCAGAGATCAGCGGGTCGTTTAAAACATAATACCTGTGCTCATGAAAACGGAGTACGTCACGAAGTGCGTCAATATCTTTTGCAGTAATAACCTTTTTCCTGAGCAAGCCGCTGGTTTCGGCCTGAAGTTTTTTTGTTTGCTCTTTGCTATACATCCCTGAAAGTTAAGATTGTAAAAATAAAATTTTGAGCTATACGAACCCGCTCATAATGGAGACGGAGGTAAGTGTCGTGTAATTTATACACAATGCCTATCTTTAATGTCCAAAACTTGCCAATGAAAAGGATCCTGTTACTGCTTGGTGTTTTCTTGTTCGCAACTATTTGCCGTTCCCAATTGCTGAGCTGGATTCCCGATTTTCCCAAAGACAATGATAATATAACGATCACTGTTGATGCAACTAAAGGCAACCAGGGTTTATTAAATTTTGCCGGAAATGTATATGTCCACTTAGGCGTAATTACCAATTTAAGTACAAGTCCAACCAATTGGCGTTATTCAAAATTCACATGGGGATCAACTGAAGCAGCAGCACTTGCAACGCCTGCCGGGACAAATAAATGGTCGTATACGATTAATAACATCCGCACTTTTTTTAGTGTTCCAGCTGGCGAAACGATACAAAAGATTGCAATACTATTTCGTTCGGGAAATTGTACGGATTGCCAGGCACAGCGAAATGCCGATGCCAGTGACATGTACGTGCCGGTATATAATAGTGATCTCGCGGTTCGATTCGATATTCCTTTAATGCAACCTTTGTATAATCCAATACCAGAACCAATCAATAAAATGGTTGGAGAAAGTATAGATATTACAGCAATAGCGAGGGGTACTGTCAATATGCGATTATTATTAAATGGAAATGTGATCCAAAACGCAAATAGTGTTACCTCGGTCAGTGCAAATCCGACCCTAACAGTTGCAGGCAATCAAACCCTGGTTGCAGAAGCCGTCAGCGGTGCGGTTACAAAAACAGAGACGTTAAATTTCTTTGTTGCCAATGCCCCGACAATTGCTGCGTTACCACCAGGAGTAAGAGATGGAATTAATTATGAGGCAGGAAACACTTCTGTCGTTTTGGTTTTATATGCACCGGGTAAAAGCAGGGTTTCAGTTATCAGTTCTTTTCCCGGAGGCAGCTGGACTGAGCAGACCTCGAATCAAATGAATAAAACACCAGACAATAATTATTGGTGGATTCGCATTACCGGACTTACACCGGGCACCGAATATGCGTTTCAATATTTAGTAGACGGACAATTGAAAGTTGGCGATCCTTATTCGGAAAAAATCCTTGATCCATGGAATGATAGTGGAATATCCGGAAGCACGTATCCTGGTATCATGCCTTATCCAACTCAAACATCTGGTATAGTAAGTGTGTTGCAAACAAATGCGCCGGCTTATAATTGGCAGGTTTCAAATTTTTCACGACCAGACAAACGCGGCCTGATCATTTATGAACTATTATTAAGAGATTTTCTCGCGGCACATGATTGGAAAACGTTGAGGGATACACTGAATTATTTTAAACGAATGGGGATTAATGCTATTGAGATAATGCCTTTCAATGAATTTGAGGGAAACAATAGCTGGGGGTACAATCCTGATTTTTTTCTTGCACCCGATAAATATTATGGTACAAAGAATAACCTGAAAGAATTCATCGATTCATGCCATTCAAAAGGTATTGCAGTTATTATGGATATTGCATTGAATCATGCAACAGGTCTTTGTCCGTTGGCTGCATTGTATTGGAACAGTGCTACCAATCAACCTGCAGCAAATAATCCATGGTTCAATGTAACGGCAACACATCCTTATAATGTGTTTAATGATTTTAATCATGAGAGTTTGGCTACCCGTTACTTCACAAGTCGGGTGGTGGAGCATTGGCTTACGGAATATAAGCTGGATGGTTTTAGATGGGATCTTTCAAAAGGCTTTACTCAAAACACGCAGTGCGGTGGTAGTGCTTCCGATGAAGCATGTATTGCAGCTTACCATGCAGACCGGGTGGCAATCTGGAAAAGATATTATGATACAATGCAATTGAAATCTCCGGGCAGTTATTGCATACTGGAGCATTTTTGCGATAATGCAGAAGAGACCGAACTTTCAAATTATGGTATGATGCTCTGGGGAAACTCTAATTACAATTTCCAGGAAGCAGCAATGGGCTGGATAACTAACTCCAATTTCGAATATGGCATTTTTAAAGTTAGAAACTGGACACAACCCCATTTGGTTACCTATATGGAAAGCCATGATGAAGAACGAATGATGTACAAAAATCTTTTGTATGGAAATGCAGCAGGGAGTTATAATACAAAAGATCTTTCTACAGCTTTAAAAAGAATGGAAATGTGTGCCGCATTTTTTACTATGATACCCGGTCCCAAAATGATCTGGGAGTTTGGAGAATTGGGCTACGATTATAGTATTAATCATTGTACAAATGGCACGGTAAACAATAATTGTCGTCTTGACCCCAAGCCGATACGATGGGATTATCTGCAGAACATAAGTCGTCAACGACTATTTGATATTTACGCTTCTTTATTGAAACTTCGTTTTCATCCCCTATATAAGAACGGATTTTTAACCGACCGGGTAACACAGAATCTTAGCGGGGCATTCAAATGGCTGCAAATAACAACAGACACTTCGAATGTTTGCATCATCGGAAATTTTGACGTGAATACAACGACAAGCACTGTCACTTTTCAAAATGCTGGTACATGGTATGATTATTTAAATGGAAATACATTTACAGCAACAGGAACCCCTCAAACTATAAGTTTACAACCCGGAGAATTTCATCTTTACCTTAATCGAAATGTTACAAATGTGGTGACTACGCCGGTAACTAATATCAATAACCAGCCAGCAACTTTCAAGGTAAACGTTTATCCCAATCCTTTGATCGAAAATGGTGTATTGGAAATTGAAAATGAAGAGTTAGGTCCCGCTTCAATGCAATTGTTTAATCAATCAGGCCAGAAAGTTTTTGAAAGGGTGTTAGGTACACTTACCAAAGGCGTCCATAAAATCTTACTTGATAAAAATGAAAGAAAAAATTTTTCGCCCGGAATTTATTTACTTCGCATTTCTGTGAAGAACAGTGTACAGACCAAAAAAATATTGTTATATTAATAGCTACCGTTAATTGTTATGACTGCTGAATCATTGAAAAAACTCAAGACGGCCGAATCGGAAAAGATCAGTCATATAGATTATTTCAATATTGCCATATCTGTCGACTGTGTAATTTTTGGTTTCGAAAAAAAAGAGTTAAGGGTTTTATTGATCAAATCTGATCTGGAGGAGTTTGCCGACAAATGGTCATTACTGGGTGACCTTGTTAAAATAGATGAAGATCTTGATAGTGCCCCTTACCGGGTATTAAGGCAAAGAACTGGTTTGGAGGATGTATTTCTTCAGCAAGTAGGGAGTTTTGGGGCGATCAATCGTCACCCTTCCGGACGAGTTATCACTACTGCCTATTATTCACTGATCAATATTCGTAATCATAGATTAAAAATTACCGATAACGAAGTGCACTGGCATTCATTGAAAAATTTAAAAGACCTTGCATTCGACCATAAACAAATCATTGAAGTTTGTTTACAAAGGCTCAGGATACAAATCATGGATGAGCCTGTTATATTTAATTTATTACCGGATAAATTTTCATTAAGGGAACTTCAGGATCTCTACCAGGCCATATTAGGAATAAAACTCGATCGCAGAAATTTCAGAAAAAAAATTGCGTTAAAAAAATGGCTGGATGATCTTGATGAAATGGAAGATGATGTACCGCACCGTCCTGGTAAACTTTATAAATTGAAAACGGGATTGAAGAGTAATAGCCTGGCCGAATTAGCGGGTAAAACGAAATGAACTCACCCAAAATTCGTTTAAAATAATTGGCCGGTAAGGTCTCTTGCCAAGTTTAAAATACTCACTCGTTGCGAGCAGCAAATAACAGGAAAAAGAACTCTTAGCTGTTTTCAACCTTTTTCACGAATGCTTGTTTGTGTTGAAAAGCTTTATAATCCGTTGAGACGTTAAAGATTAAATAAAAAAAAATTGCTTAGAAATGTGGTTGAATTGTAAAATGTGTCTAAATTACACACCAAAGCGTATTTTTTTTAATCACGATAACTACTAATGCTTATGTCCTGCAAAAAACTGCTAAAATCAGCGGCTACTATTTTTCTGCTATGTGTATCGCAGTTAGTAATGGCCCAAGACAGAGTCATATCCGGAAAGGTAATTGACTCTAAAGATGGTACTCCTGTTGTTGGTGCGTCTGTTCAGGCGAAAGGCACCCGGACCGGAACTGCCACAAAAAACGATGGTACATTCACTCTTAGCGTTGCGCCAAATGTCACGACGCTTGTAATCAGTTCTGTTGGTTTCGCTACTCAGGAAGTTTCTATTGAAGGTCAAACTTCCGTAGAGGTTTCATTTGTTTCAACCGGAACTAACATGAATGAAGTTGTAGTAACTGGTTATGGAACCGCACGAAGGAAGGACCTTACCGGTGCCACAGCCACTGTGAGAGAGAAAGATTTTAATAAGGGAAATTATACTTCTCCCGACCAACTAATCCAGGGTAAGGCCGCCGGTGTTATGGTTATTAATAACACAGGACAGCCAGGAGGCTCAACCACAGTAAGGATTAGGGGTAGTTCTTCTATCCGTTCGGGCAATCAGCCTTTATTTGTTGTAGACGGAGTGCCATTGTCTGGTGGTTCTTCACGACCTGGTGGCAATGGAGCCGATTATGGAAATGATGGAGGCAATCCTCTCAACTTCATTAATCCTACTGATATTGCCAGCATGGAGATATTAAAGGATGCATCTGCGACGGCCATTTACGGTTCAAGAGGTGCAAACGGGGTAATTTTAATTACAACAAAGAAAGGTAAATCAGGTATTCCTATCGTAGATGCTAGTGCTTCTGTGGGTTTTTCCAACGTATTAAAAAAATTAGAAGTCTTAGACGCTACCGAATATCGGCAGGCGCTAAAAGATTACTCAATTACGGGTGGTGATTTCGGTGGTGATGTTGATGCATTTGATGCTATTTCCCGCACGGCAATCACACAAAACTATAACGTAGCAGTTGGAGGCGGAAATGAAAATGCGCGGTATCGCATTTCTGCTGGTTATCTTAATCAGCAGGGCGTGATAGAAGAATCACAGCTCAATAAATTATCAACCAGCATAACGAGCAGTTTCAGATTCTTAGAAAGTAAGAAACTAGGGCTTGAAATGAATTTGCTTGTTACACAAACCAGTGAGCAAATAGCACCTATTTCAGCTTTTGTTGGATTTACTGGCAATTTAATTTCCCAGGCACTTCAATGGAACCCTACACACGCATTAGTAAAACCTGGTACAGATTCGGCCTGGATCGACCCGGCAGTAGGTGCTACTACTATTAACCCGCTTGCTCAGTTGAGGTATTTTGACGACAAAGCAAAGGTTAATACCATTATTGCCAGCGTATCTCCTTCTTACAAAATAACCAATGATCTGGAATATAAATTCCTTTACAGCATTAACCGCCAGGTTGGAGTTAGACGAGGTGAGGTGAACAGGCTTTTAAATGTTGCCGGTATTGAAGGTAGAGGTAGCGCATTCATTTCAAACCAGGAACAAACAAATACGCAGCTAACAAATACCTTTAACTATAACAAACAACTGAGCACGAATTTCAATTTAAATGCAGTTTTAGGTCATGAATGGTTGACTTTTGATTCAAGAGGAAACGGAACAAGGGCCCTGGATTTTGCAAATGTTGGGTTACGTTATTATGATATCATGCACTATTCTACCCAGTCCAGCCGCGAGACGTTTTCATTCGCTAGTCCTACTACCGAACTACAATCTTTCTTCGCCCGGGCGATCGTGAATTGGAAGGATAGGTTTTTGGTAACCGGTACATTCAGAGCTGATGGCTCTACTAAGTTTGGAGAGAACAATAAGTATGGCTACTTCCCTTCTGTTGGCGTGGCATGGAATATATCACGTGAAGATTTTCTCGCAGATAATAACGTTGTAAGCAATTTGAAATTACGCCTGGGATGGGGACAAACCGGTAACCAGGAATTTCCTTCAGGCGCTTCTCTAAACAGGTTTGTAGTTAGAGGCGGCGGCGGCGGGTTTACACAATCCAATTATGGTAACCCCGACCTAAAATGGGAAACATCGACTACCACAAATGTGGGAGTTGATTTCAGCGTATTTAAAGAAAAATTAAGCGGCTCGATTGATTATTTTTATAAAAAGACAACTGATGTATTGTTTGAACAGACTATTGCTCAACCCGCACCTAGTGGACGGATCTGGGTTAATTTGGATGGTTATGTTTTAAATAAGGGTGTTGAAATAATGCTAAACGGTGTTTTGATGAGAGGCAAGGATATTAATTGGAATCTTGGGGCAAATGTTTCATTCCTGGATAATATCGTTGAAGGGTTAACCGGTTTTTATGAAACGGGAGCGCTTAGAGGACAAGGTTTTTCTAATGTAACATCTCAAAGAGTGATAGCAGGTCAGCCATTAAATGTTTGGTACCTCAGGCAGTTTGAAGGGATTGATAAATCAACGGGCCAAAGTGTTTACACAGATGCAGGAAATTCACTCTTTTACTCTGATAGCCCCAATCCTGACGTGCTGTTAGGCGTGTCAACAGACTTCAGTTATAAAAAGCTGACGGCAACCATTAACTTGAATGGTACGTTTGGTCATTATATATTTAATAACACCGCAGCATCGGTATTAGGAATTGGTAATTTAGGAACCAGGAATATAGCGGCAGACCTGATTGGCAACGAAGTTAAAGAGGCGCTTTCCAATGCTCCTGCTCCATCTACCCGTAACCTTGAAAATGGCAATTATCTTAAGTTGACCAACGCAACTATTAGTTACAGGGTGGGTAATGTTGGAAAGAACCTTAGGAACCTGAATATTTCGCTTACTGGTCAAAACTTGTTTGTTATAACTAACTATAAAGGTTTTGATCCGGAAGTTAATACAGATGGAGGCATAGGTGGAATACCGTCGCTTGGTATTGAGTATATACCATATCCTTCTGCCAGGACAATTTCTTTAGGAATTAGTTTTTCATTATAGATTAAAACGTTTTTTATATGAAACATAATAAAATTCTATTGAGTTTCTTAGCAGTTGCACTTGTCGTCCTTTCCTGTACGAAGCTCAACGAAAGATACAGGAGTGAACTGGCGCAAGGCAACACCGCTAGCATCACTCCCGGTGAATTACTGGTGAGCGCATATCAATCAATCCAGGGAACATTTCAGGGAAATGGTAACCTGATTTCTTCAGCGCAGGTTACCTCGGACGAAACAATTGTGCCTACCCGTGCAGGTGACTGGGATGATAATGGGCTTTGGCGGCAATTGTTTCTTCATACCTGGAATGCCGATCATAGTTTTTTAAGCGGCGCTTATAGCGCCTTATTGGGAACACAGTTTGCTGCTTCCAACGTACTGCAGTTTAGTCCGTCACCTCAACAAGCGGCAGAAGCCAGGTTTCTCAGAGCCTTATCTATGTTTTGGGTATTAGATGGCTGGGACCAGGTGCCCTATCGGGAAAATCTGGTGGATTATAAGATTGTTCCGAAAACGCTGAAAGGAACAGAGGCTTCAGATTTTATTATAAGCGAATTAAATGCCATCATGAATACGCTCCCTGATGGCTCGACTACCTCTGCATTCGTGGCAAATAAAGATGCTGCACGGGCTTTATTAATGAAGATGTATTTAAATAAAGGAGTATATGCAAACAGGGTTACACCCACTTTTGCTGCTGCAGACATGACACAGGTAATTACTTTGGCTGACCAAATAATTAATAGCGGAAAATATGCTTTGAATGATAATTTCTTTGATGCTTTTGCTCCAGATAATGATGTAAAGTCAAAAGAAAATATCTTTTCGTTCCTGAATACCGGCACTTCTGCAAGAGGAACTGATGCGATGCGTGGGTTTCAATATATGGTAAATCACTACAACATGAACCCCGGTGGATGGAATGGCTGGTCAACGCTCTCTGATTTCTATGATAAGTTCCAGGCAACCGATCAGAGAAGGGGAATTGCTTATAGCTATCCTGGCTCACTTCCAAACCCCGGCAACAGAGTGAATGTTGGATTTCTTGAAGGGCAACAATATAATTTGACCACAGGTGCGCCTTTGAATGCAAGGAACCCGGCTTCTGCCCCATTAGCATTTACTAAAGCAGTGAAAATCCGGGAAACTGATCCAAATACATTGGAATTGGCAGGAGTTAGAGCTGTTAAATATGCGTTCGACTATGGAACGAGCGGAGATTTTAAAAAGAACGATTATGTTATGTTCAGATATGCTGATGTTTTATTGATGAAAGCAGAGGCAATGTTAAGATCAAACAATGCTGCAGGTGCTTTGCTTATTGTAAATACTATACGTACAAAACGAGGGGCAACACCGTTGGTTTCTGTTGATCTAAATGCCCTGCTTGATGAAAGAGGAAGAGAATTGTATTGGGAAAGCTGGAGAAGACAAGACCTGATACGTTTTGGAAAGTATCTATTGGCATGGCAGGAAAAACCAGCGGATGTCGGTACTAAGAATCTTTTATTCCCTATCCCAAGCAGCCAGTTAGCTGTTAACCCAAATCTGACTCAAAATCCAGGCTATTGATATATCGTAGTATACAAGCAGTACTAAAAAAGGCCATTTAAAAGATGGCCTTTTTAGTTTTCAGTTATACCGTTAGCTTGCAGAATATCGTCCCTTAGCTATGAAAAGGTGTATTATTATTTTTTGTTTTCTTATTTCCATAATTAATTTTTTTTCTTGTAACAAAGGAAAAAAGCATCTAACGCTTTTTACTCTTGAACAGTCGACAGGCATCGACTTTATTAATAAAGTTGAAAACAACAAGGACTTCAACATTTTCACTTACCGTAATTTTTATAATGGTGGAGGCGTCGCTATAGGTGATGTGAATAATGATAGCTTACCGGATGTGTTTATGACTTCCAACATGGATGGGAATAAGCTTTTTTTGAACAAAGGGAATTTCAAGTTTGAAGATGTTTCGATAAAAGCCGGAATTGAGGAAAAAGGAAAATGGAATACTGGTGTGGTGATGGTGGATATAAATGCTGATGGCTGGCTTGATATTTATGTTTGCAATGCAGGTATGGACAAATGGAAGAATGGGGATGGCAATAAGCTTTTTATTAATAATCATGACCTCACATTTACCGAAAAAGCAAAGGAGTACGGATTGGATGATAAGGGTTATACCACACACGCCGCCTTTTTTGATTATGACCTGGATGGGGACCTGGATTGTTATATTCTGAATAATAGTTTTATCCCGGT
>CBFGXP010000123.1:0-11728 GCA_965652775.1 uncultured bacterium | reverse complement strand
TAGTGACCAATCAAGGCACGCCGACTACTAGCATAAGAAATTTTATTGCTGACAGGATGCTTAAACTTACTTATCGTCCATGGGGTAAAACAGCATTAGCTGATAAGCTGAAAGCCGATTCAACTGCAAGAAAAACACCTAACAACGATAGCATTAATCGGAAAGCAGGCACCAGGCCTTCTCATAATATGGATGATTATGCAGGTTCGTTTGAGAACAAAGGATATGGCATTATAAAAATATTCAGGGAAAAAGACACTACGTGGGTTGATTATAATGAAGCAGGTAAAAGAACTAAAAGCTATTTGGAACATTATCATTATGACGTATTCAGGATTCGTTCAACTGAAGAACTGGAAAATCCAAAAGATGCGCCTAAGATCCGTTTCAATACGGAAACAAAAGGAAATATTGCATCATTAGAAATACAAATGGAACCTGCCGTAAAAGATATATTGTTTGAAAAACTACCTCCATCAATCGGTAAGTCGGAACTTGAAAAATATGTGGGTGACTACGATATGAATGGAACGAATGTAAAAGTGTATATAAAGGATAATAAGACTTTAGTGGCATTTGTTACCGGGCAAACTGATTATGAATTGGTACCAACGGCTAAAGAAAATGAATTTGATCTGAAAGTTGCGAAAGGATATAGTGTAAGATTTGAAGTAAATGAAAAGAAAGAAGTGCCAAGCATGACATTTGTTCAACCAAATGGAAATTTTAAAGCGACAAGAAAATAGAACCAGGATTTACAAAGATTAAAAAAAAATTGATGAGAAAATATCGGTCATTTGCGGTTATCCTTTCAATTTCATTTCTTATTGCTTGCAACCAGGAAGATGCAACATACGATACGATCATTCGCAATGGGATGATCTATGATGGCAATGGCAGTGAGCCTTATAAAGGTGACATCGGCATAAATGCTGACACAATCGCTTTCATTGGGGAGCTGTCAAAAGCCTCGGCAAAAAATGAAATTGATGCAAAAGGAAATGCGGTTGCACCTGGTTTTATAAATATGCTGAGCTGGGCAACAGAATCTTTGATCGAAGATGGCCGGTCTCAAAGTGACATCAAACAAGGAGTAACACTTGAAGTGATGGGCGAAGGATGGAGCATGGGACCATTAAGTGCCTCCATGAAAGCACGGGAACAAAAATCCCAGGGAGATATTAAATATAAAATTGAATGGAACACATTAGGTGAGTACCTGGATTTTCTTGAAAAGAAAGGGGTTAGTTGTAATGTAGCTTCATTTGTTGGAGCAACGACGATCCGCATGAATGTAATAGGTGAAGATAACCGTGACCCCACTCCTGCCGAACTGGATTCAATGAGAGGGTTGGTAAAAGTAGCAATGGAAGAAGGTGCCATGGGGGTAGGTACTTCATTGATCTATCCACCAGCATTTTTTGCCAAAACAAATGAGCTTGTTGAATTGTGTAAAATAGCTTCTTCTTATGGTGGCTCATACATCAGTCATATGCGTAGCGAAGGAGAAAAACTGCATGACGCTGTTGAAGAATTGATCACCATTGCGAAAGAGGCTAATATCCACGCCGAGGTCTATCACCTTAAAGCTGCCGGAAAAGATAACTGGGATAAAATGGACAGTGTAATTAAAAGAATTGAGAGAGCACAAAGAGAAGGACAAAATGTAACCGCTGATATGTACACCTACATTGCAGGTGGCACCGGGCTTACCGCAACGATGCCCCCGACCTTACAAGATGGTGGTTTTGGCAAACTGAGAGAAAGATTACAGGACCCTGCAATAAGAAAGCAACTGATCACCGAAATGAATACCAAAACAGATAAATGGGAAAATTTTTATTACGGCGTAGGTACACCCGAAAATATCATGGTGGTTGGGTTCAAACAGGATAGTTTAAAAAAATATACTGGTAAGACACTTGCCCAAATGGCAAAACTCTTTGGTAAATCACCGGAAGAAACTGCCATGGATTTAATCATAAAAGACAGCACAAGAGTTGAGTGTATCTATTTCCTGATGAATGAAAACAATGTGAAAAAACAATTAGCTATTCCCTGGGTGAGTTTTGGTAGCGATGAAGGCTCTTATACCAACGAAGGGGTTTTTATAAAATCAAATGCACATCCGAGGGCTTATGGAAATTTTTCGAGGGTGATAGGAAAATATGTAAGAGATGAAAAGCTTATTACTTTACAGGAAGCCATTCGAAAGCTTGCTAAACTCCCGGCCACGAATCTTAAAATTCAAAAACGTGGAGAATTGAAGGTTGGCAACTTTGCAGATATTGTAATTTTTGATCCCGCCAAAGTAAAAGACAATGCGACTTTTGAAAAACCGCATCAATATGCTGAAGGTATGCTCCATGTTTTTGTAAATGGCGTACAGGTATTGAAAGATGGCGAACACACAGGTGCTAAACCCGGCAGGTTTGTAAAAGGACCGGGTTTTGGAATTAAGAATTAATAATTAAAAATTAATAATTGTGATCCGGATTCGAAGAGCCATTCAAGAAGATTGTCCAAGATTATTGGAATTAATAACTGAATTAGCCGTTTATGAAAAAGCCCCAAATGAGGTAACGGTTTCATTGGAACATTTTGCAGAAAGTGGTTTTGGAAAAAATCCTGTCTGGTGGTCGTTTGTTGCGGAAGAAAATGGAGTCATTTTGGGTTTTGCTCTTTACTATATTCGCTATTCTACATGGAAAGGACAAAGAATGTATCTTGAAGATATAATTGTAACAGAAAAAGCCAGGGGCAAGGGAATTGGAAAGCTTTTGATGGATCGCCTGATCGAAGAAGCAAAAGAAAAAAAATTCAGCGGCATTATGTGGCAGGTGCTTGAATGGAATGAACCCGCTATAAATTTCTACAAAAAATACGATACTAAGTTTGACCCTGAATGGGTGAATTGCAGTATCTATCTATAAAAAAATCCCCCGGGTAATCCGGGGGACGTCTCTAGTTGTTACTCTTAGTGTTGAACAACAAATTTTCGCGTCTGTTTATTTACACCCTGTGCTAATTCCAGGAAATAAATGCCATTCGCAAGCTTGCTTACATCTATTTGCTGTAATGATTTGTCAGCAATGAATAATTGGCGCCTGATCATTAATGCTCCTGCCTGGTCATAAATATTTATTTCTGCTTTTCCCTCTACCGGGCTATTTACCGATAAATTAAGCTGGCCCGAAGTTAGGGTTGGGTATAACAACATAGAATTGAATTTTTCTCTTGAGGAATTAAAATTATTATTTGATGCTGTTGTTATAGCATTATTGGTTTGCCGGGTATTAACACATGCGGAATTAATTATACTGTTTAGCTGGGGATCAGTATCCAGAAAAAAATTTGCTCTCGCCACCTGCCCGTCGCTAAAAAAATACATGCACCTGTCATCAGTATAATCCATATAATTCATCCACATTTCCAAAGGCGTGCCTGTACAGGTACTCAAATGGCCTTCCTCAGGACAACCAAAATTATAAGTATTATGCAGTGGCGTATCATCGACCTCGTCGCTGCCGCAGGTTCTGTCACCCCAAATATGTGCAAGTCCTAAAGCATGACCAACCTCATGAGTTGTAGTGCGGCCAAGATCATAATCAGTAAACAAACTATACTGCTCTCCTTTTCCAAACGCATTGGTATGGCATACTACCCCAAATTTTTCGGGGTTTATTCCCGGGTAATAAGCATAGCCCAACAGCTTGTCGCCGAGATCACATACCCATATATTAAAAATATGCATCGGATCGACGGCATCAGAACCGCCTTTTTGGTTGAATTTCATATTATCGTTTAGCCCAAATGATTTGTGCTTTGTTTGCTTATGTATTACCTGTACCAAACAAAAATTTATCTCCATATCACCTTTCACAGCGCCATAGCCCGCGTCGTAATTATTATAGTCACTGTTTGTAGCACTAAAGTCTTCATTTAAAACATCTATTTGTGATTGTACTTGTGCATCGGAGATATCCTGAGCAGAAGTATTATATAATACATGAACTACCACGGGAATTGTAATGGAATTTTGTGATGGCGGTCTTCCTTTCTGTGCAGCTCGCGAGTAGTTGCCTTTGTTTTTCAATAACTCGTTTACTTTTTTTGCATAACCAGGATCAAGCGACATTTGTTGTTTGATGGCTTCATTTGATCCGCAACGATTTGAAGACTGACTAATGGCAACAGAAAAGAAAAACAGGGCCATTAGCGGAAGTAAAATTTTTTTCATAGCAGAAGTTTTAACGTTTTCAATTTACCCGAATTAATAATAGTAGCAAATAGTAAAACTGCGAACAAAAAAAGCCGGTCCGCCTTAGGCGGATCGGCTTGTTGTCTAAAGATATAATATTTTTTAACTCACACCCGTCACTTCCATAGCTTTTTCAATTTTTAATATCAACCCTTGCAGAACTTTGCCCGGCCCTACTTCAGTAAACCTGGATGCGCCGTCGACGATCATTGATTGAACACTTTGTGTCCAGCGAACGGCCCCGGTAAGCTGGTCGATCAGGTTTTGTTGTATTTCATCTTTATCCATTACTGCCCTTGCTACTACGTTTTGGTAAACTGCACATGTAGGGTTGTGGAATTTTGTGGCTTCTATAGCAGTTTTCAATTCTTTTTTTGCGGGTTCCATCAGGGGTGAATGAAAAGCACCTCCAACGGGAAGTACCAGGGCTCTTTTTGCCCCGGCGGCTTTCATTCTTTCACAAGCAACATCAATTCCTTTTATCGAGCCGCTTATTACTAATTGACCCGGGCAATTATAATTCGCGGGAACTACCACCTCGCCGGTTTCTTTTTGTACCTCCGCACAGATCGCTTCCACTTTATCATCTGAAAGATTTAATACCGCCGCCATTGTGGATGGATTTTTTTCACAGGCATGCTGCATTGCCTTTGCCCTGACGGCAACAAGTTGCAGGGCATCTTCAAAACTTAATGTGCCATTTGCAACCAGCGCAGAAAATTCACCCAACGAATGTCCTGCCACCATATCAGGTGATGCGCTTTCAATAGTTCGGTAAGCAACTATAGAATGAAGAAAAACTGCGGGCTGCGTTACATTGGTTCGCTTCAGATCGTCATCATTGCCATTGAACATGATATCTGAAATGCGGAAACCGAGTAGATCATTGGCCTGCTCAAATAATTTTTTTGCGAAAACACTGTTCTCATAATGTTCTTTTCCCATGCCGCGAAACTGCGAGCCCTGGCCTGGAAATACAAATGCATGTTTCATGGTTCGATTGTTTACCCCATCCTTTCCGGTAAAGAATTGGTGAATAACCGGAAAAAAAAAGGCTTGATAGCATAGAGCATTCAAACCTTTAATGAATTACAAATATACCGGATTACCCTAAATCAGCTGAGATAAGTTTTAGAAATTCACTTCGTGTAGGATTTTTATGAAACTCGCCATCAAAGGCTGAAGTTGTAGTTGTAGAATTTTGTTTTTGAACGCCACGCATCATCATACAAAGATGTTTAGCTTCAATAACTACTGCTACTCCAAGGGGATTCAATGTTTCTTTAATAGCATCTTTGATCTGTATGGTTAACCTTTCCTGTACCTGCAGTCGCCGGGCAAACACATCTACGACCCGTGCAATTTTACTCAATCCTGTGATCCAACCGTTGGGGATGTAAGCTACATGTGCTTTACCGATAAAAGGCAACATATGGTGCTCACACATGCTATAGATCTCAATATCCTTTACTACGATCATCTCGCTTACCTCTTCATGAAACTTTGCTGAATTGATAATTCCTTTTGCATTCAGGTGATACCCCTGGGTCAAATACTGCATAGCCTTTGCAATGCGTTCAGGAGTTTTCTTCAATCCTTCCCGTTGCGAATCTTCACCAAGCAATTCAAGAATCTCACCATAGTTTTTTATCAGGCCGCTGGTGATCTTGTCTTCGTACTGTTCTGTTTTTGTATATGCCATATCCTATTTAAAATTGAAATTTAGAATCTAAAATTGTTATACCGGGTACTCGACAAAATTCCTCGGCGTTTCATATAATCTTACTTGCAAATCCTTTTCTTTCGCAATGTGTGGCCGGATGAGGTCATAGATCACAATCGCAATATTCTCTGCCGTTGGGTTAAGGTTTTTGAATTCCTCTGTATCAAGATTTAAATTTTTATGATCAAACCTTTCAATGATCTCTTGTTTTACCAGGTCACTAAGCTCCTTCATATCCATTACATAGCCGGTCCTTTCGTCCGGTTCACCTATTATCTTTACTATTAGTTCATAATTGTGACCATGATAATTCGGCAAAGCACACTTACCAAATACCTGTGTGTTTCTTTTATCATCCCATGCAGGATTGAATAACCGGTGGGCCGCATTAAAATGCTCCTTTCTGAATATGGCAACTTTCTTACTCATTTATTCAATTTACGAATTTAAATGTCCTGCCTTATCAAGACAATGGAACAAAAGACAAATTAATATGAGATTTCAGAGGATATTGCGTTCGGATGATCATTTGCCTCCATAATATTCAACATAGATCTTTGCAGTTTCTACCAACTTCAGGCAATGTAACTGAACAGGTGGAGGAAGGTGCGGCTCCAGTTCTTGCCAAATAGTCATCACCAGGTTTTCAATTGAACAAAGTTTTCCTTTCATAAATTCTACATCCACATTCAGGTTTTTGTGATCTAGCTTTTCAGTGATCTTTTCGTTAACCAGTGCCCCAAGTTTTTTTGCGTCGAAAATAAAACCGGTATCAGGATCAGGCTCGCCCTTTATCGTCACATATAATTCAAAATTGTGACCATGCCAGTTTTCATTGGCGCATTTTCCAAACACCTCATCATTTTTTTCCTTGCTCCAGTTTGGGTTGTACAGTTTATGTGCAGCGTTAAAATGTTCTATTCTTGTTAAGTAAACCATGCTTTACTTTTAGTTTCCTCACAGCATTGGGCGGAGGAAATGTGAGGCGCAAAGGTAAGACCATCACCTTTACGAATGATATACGATATTTGCCAAAATGGGAAAAAATATACTTGTTGCAGCCGCAACTGCGAAAGAGATCAATCCTTTTTTAGCATCAATGAGGCAAAGCCATTCAGGCAACAATAATATTGATATCCTTATCTCAGGCATAGGACTAACGGCAAGCACCTATCATTTCACCCGCCAACTTGAACTAAAAAAATATGATCTGGTGATACAAGCCGGAGTTGCAGGAAGCTTTAACCTGAAAACTCCCCTGGGTACTGTTGTAGCGGTGAGACAAGACACCATAGCTGATCAAAGTGTAATAGAGTTACAAAAATTAAAAACACTTTTTGATTTAAAGCTTGTCCCGAATGATCAACGTCCCTATAAAAATGGTTGGCTGATCAATCCCAATAAAGAGCTTTTGAAAAAAACAAACTTGAAAATTGTCAAAGGGATTTCCGTAAACCAGATAAGCACTTCAAAACAAATGATCAAATTTTACAAGGATACATTTGATCCGGTCACCGAATCAATGGAAGGCGCGGCATTGCACTATGCATGTTTAATGAAAAAGGTTCCTTTTATACAGATCAGGAGCATCTCAAATTATATCGGTGAAAGGAATAAGAAGAAATGGGATATGAATGAGTCTATCATTAATCTAAACGAAGCACTGATCAAAACAATTAATAATTATTAATTAATAATTAATAATTTTTCAATGAGACTAACACTCGGTTTTAGCCCATGCCCGAACGACACATTTATTTTCGATGCATTGATAAATAAAAAAATTGATGCTGAAGGGTTCGAATTCGATCCGGTGCTTGAAGATGTGGAGACATTAAACCAATGGGCATTTGAAGGAAGGCTTGATGTTACCAAGCTGAGTTATCCGGCATTTTTTCAGAATCTTGATAAATATATTTTGCTTAACTCGGGTGCGGCTTTAGGAAAAGGAGTTGGACCGATCCTAATTTCCAAATTCATCCCGCTTCCGGCGGGACAAAATTCAAAAGTTGAAGATCTTATGATTGCTTTACCTGGAGAAAATACAACCGCGAATCTTCTTTTCTCTTTTGCCTATCCCCAGGCAAAGAAAAAAATTTTTATGCGGTTCGATAAAATAGAAGATTTCGTATTAAATGACTCTTCCAACGCCTCCCCCGTCGGGGGAGATTTAAACGGGGCCCTTGGTGTTATTATACATGAAAACAGGTTTACCTACCAGCAAAAAGGTTTACATAAAGTAACAGATCTTGGTGAATATTGGGAGGAGAAAATGAATTCATCAATACCTTTAGGCGGTATTGCCGCTAAACGGTCTATTGATAAGGCTATTAGCTTACAGGTTGACAAACTGATCAGAAAAAGTATTGAGTTTGCCTTTAGCAATTATCCGCTGATCACGGATTATGTAAAACAACATTCGCAGGAAATGAATGAAGAAGTAATGCGTCAGCATATAGAACTTTATGTAAATAATTTTTCTTTAGATCTTGGTAAGGAGGGAAAGCAAGCAATAGAAACGTTGTATAAAATAGCAACAACACAGTTACCGGTAAGTCCTGTCCAATCATCAAGTGACTTATTCCTTTCATAAAGTCTGTTCATTGGCCAATGCAATATGCATTTTCTTTGCTGCCGATTCATCGCTTTTGTCGTTTTGTTAACACAGGAGATTATTTATTGATGCGTTATTTGTGTTCAGAAAACTTAAACCACAGCACCATGAGAAAGCCTTTCCTTTTAATTGCACTGCTTTATTCTGCTATTCATATTAATGCGCAAACCAATTCGCAATCTCACCCTCGGCTAAGAGTTTTTATTGATTGTAGCAATACCTGGTGTGATCAGAATTTCATTAAAACAGAAATCAATATTGTTGATTTTCTATTGGATAACCAGGCAGCAGATCTCCATGTCTTAATAACCGAACAGGAAACGGGCGGTGGCGGAAGCCAATTCCAGCTTATTTTCTTTGGGCAAAACAGGTTCAGGCAAATGACGGATACTTTACGATTTAATACCGATCCTGTTGCAACTGAATTTGAAGAAAGAGATCTGCTGATCAAATACCTGAAGCTCGGTCTTACCCCATATATTGTTAAAGCCGGCAATGCAAAAGACATAACAATTGAAATGAAAACTAAAACGGATGAAAAAAAGAAAGACAGTTCAACTACTACCAAAGATCCCTGGAATTATTGGGTCTTTCGTGCAGGCGCAAATGGCTATATGAACGCTGACGAAGTATATAAGAGTTCCCGTGTGGCAGCTAATTTTGCGGCCAACCGTGTAACAGAAGAATTGAAAGTTGGCTTTGAAGCATATGGAGGCAAAAACAGGGATAGTTATTACCTGGAAGACAGCACCGGGAAACAAAAAATAGTAAACAAAAATGAGGATTATAACTTCCAACACTACCTCATAAAAAGCATTACCGATCATTGGTCTTACGGATACCAGGTAGAATTATCCCGCAGTAGCTTTTCAAATAATAAAGGCAGGTTACTTTTTCGGACAGGTTTTGAATATAACATTTATCCCTATAAAGAAGTGAATACAAAATTTTTTACTTTGTCTTATACAGTTGATGTAAGACGAAACTCATATTTCGATACCACGCTCTATGATAAGCTTAGGGAAACACTTTATGGACAAAGTGTAGAAGCTAATCTCTCTTTCAGGCAAAAATGGGGCACTATAGAATTTGGAATAGATTATCACAACTATTTCCATGATTGGAAATATTTGAATCTTGGTGCTAATGGACAAGTTGATATACGCATAACCGGTGGATTATCCTTTAATTTCTATGCCTATGCAGAATTGAGCCGGGATCAAATTTATTTACCAAAAGAAGAAGCCGATGTCACAGAGGTGCTTACCCGCCGCAGACAAATTGCTTCAGGTTATAATTTTTACACGAGTTTTGGTCTTAACTATCGTTTCGGATCCAAGCTGAATAATTTTGTAAATCCAAGATTTGACTGATCATTTTTTTACTGCCATTCCATAAGCTTCAAGGCACCTTTTTCTTGCCGTTTCATGATCAACAATTGGCGGCGGATAAGTTAGTTCTTCATATTCAGGAACCCACTGACGTATATATTTTAGCTCAGGATCGAATTTTTTGGTTTGTAAATAAGGATTGAAGATCCTAAAATACGGAGCCGCGTCACAACCAGAGCCAGCCGCCCATTGCCAGCCTCCGTTGTTTGATGCAAGTTCAAAATCCAGCAACTTTTCTGCAAAATATGCTTCGCCCCATCGCCAGTCGGTAAGTAAATGTTTCGTCAGAAAAGATGCGACAATCATTCTTACCCGGTTATGCATAAATCCCGTGTCATTCAATTCCCGCATTCCAGCGTCTACAATTGGATAACCAGTCTCACCTTTACACCATGCTTCAAATTCCTTTTCATTGTTCCTCCATTTTATATTATCATATTCAGGCTTAAAGGCATTACCCACTACATAAGGAAAATGCCACAGTATCATTTGATAAAAATCCCGCCAAATAAGTTCATTTAAAAAAGTCTCATTTAATTGGACCGCTTTTCTTACCAGTTCACGAATACTGATAGTTCCGAAACGGAGATGCACACTCAACCTGGATGTGCCTGCGTTGGCAGGATAATCGCGTTGTTCTTTGTAATGCTTTATAATTTCTGTTTGCAACTCTTTTGTTGGAAAAGATTGAGCTGCCGATTTAAAATTCATTACTTCAAGTGAGGGAATTTCTTTTGTTTTCTGTTTAAAGAAATTTGAAAGATATTTTTTTGTTGGAAAAGAGCTAGAATAAAAATCATTGAGTTTGGCTTTCCATTTCTTTGAATAAGGAGTAAATATTGTATAAGGTTTGCCATCATCTTTTAGTACTTCATTTTTTTCAAATGTCACCTGGTCTTTATAGGTGTCAAATGAGATACTATTTTCTTTCAGCATGTTACGTATGTCGGCATCTCTTTTTGTCGCATACGGCTCATAGTCATGATTGAGATAAACATTTGCAATGGTATAATCCTTAATTAGCTGCTTCCAGATTTCAGCAGGGGATCCATATCGAACATCCAAAGTAGATCCTATGGATATAAGGTGCTTTTGTATTTGCTGGAGTGCCTGGTGAATAAATTGTACCCTTCTGTCGGTTCTGTCTTTCAGCTCATCAAGAATATTACGGTCAAAAATAAATATTGGGACGACGGGTGTGCCAACCCTTAGTGCATGATACAAACCAGCATTATCATCTAATCTTAAATCGCGGCGAAACCAGAAAATATTTACCGGGGATCTCATACGTCATAAACAAACCTAGAAAGAAATTGTTCGGTTCAATTCAGCAAAAACTCTACTGGTAGTGGTGTTAGCGTAAGTTTTATCATGATATTGTTTTACCCACCTGATTCCTGTTATAACATTTGTAAGAAACACTTCATCAGCCTTGAGTAAAACATCCTCTGTCAAAATGGATTCATGAATATCCGCGTCTAAATCCAAGATCCGCTGTCTCATTACCCCGGCTACACAGCCCTCACCCAGCGACGGAGTATAAACCTGTCCATCCTTTACCCAAAAGATATTCGCACTTGTAGCATCACAGATCCTGTTATGCTGATTTAAAACTAAAGCATCATCCACTTTATTATCTTTCGCCCAAATGGCAGCCATTACATAGGGAAGATAGTTAGCTGATTTGAGATTTGAAAAAACATCTATGCTCTTCCTTGCATCCGGGAAAATATCAATTA
>CBFGXP010000122.1:0-11779 GCA_965652775.1 uncultured bacterium | reverse complement strand
CTGATGGCATTTGTAATGATCTACATCCGGGAATTTGTACAACGCATCAATCCGCAAACGATACTTACTTACCAGCTTAGTGGAGGATTGATCACCCTATCAGTACTGATGCCTTTTTATATGAATCAATTTCCCACTGATTATATTTTTCCCAATTTCAAAGACTGGATGTGGCTGCTTGTGCTGGCATGGTTGTGCTCGGTACTGGCTTTCCAGCTTTCAGTTTATGCATTAAAAAGGCTAACCGCTTTTACGGTCAACCTTTCATTCAATCTTGAACCGGTGTATGGAATATTTCTTGCGATCATTTTATTTGGAGAAAGCAGGGAGTTTGACTGGTCATTTTTTGGCGGTCTTGCACTGATCGCGGCATCGCTGGGCATTCACATTATTATGTTATTAAAAAAGGAAAGAAAAATTGTTTTGCAGGATGAAACTAACCGCTTACCATAAAAATATTGTTGATTATTACGCTGCAACTGAAAACGCGTATAAAGACAGTTGGGATCTTAATAACAGTTTTGCTATTCATTACGGTTATTGGGATGAGAAGGTGAAAAGTTTCCCGCAATCATTGTTGCGGATGAATGAAGTGATGATGGATGCCGGTAAGATCAGCTCTACGGATAAAGTTTTAGATGCTGGCTGTGGAATTGGAGGCAGCAGTATTTTTCTGGTTGATAGAATAGGTTGTGACGTAACAGGGATCAGTTTAAGTGAACGACAGATCAGCAAAGCAAGGGAAGTTGCGATCCAAAAAGGAGTGGACAGCAAAACAAATTTTGAAGTGATGAACTATTGTGCCACATCTTTTCCAGGTGAAAGTTTTGATGTTGTTTGGGGCTGTGAAAGCATTTGTTATGCTGATGATAAAGAACAGTTCATTAAAGAAGCCTATCGTTTACTAAAGCCCGGGGGAAGGTTAGTGGTGGCAGATGGTTTTGTAACTGATCTTAATAACAATGACCATTCATCCATCAGCAATTGGCTTGACGGCTGGCAGGTAAACTATCTCGAATCGCCAGGACGGTTCCAGGAATTCATGAAGAATAGTGGATTTCAGAACATTTCATTTAAAGATATTTCGAAGTTTACCGCTCATTCCAGCAGGCGGTTGTATAAATATTACTTTCTGGCTAACCTTTACTTGTTCTGGAAAACCATCACATTCTCAAATCGTGCCACGGAAATGCAAAAGAGAAACATTGCTGCCTGTAAACATCAATATTTTGGGATGAAAAATGGTTTATGGATATACGGTTTAGTTGTGGGAACAAAGCCACTGTAATTTTACTGTTTACACTTACCTTTAACCCGTATCAAATTCCTCAATATGAGAACCTGCATATTTGCCGCTTTTTTGCTTTTTACTTTTAACTTTTTACTTGCTCAGAAAAAACCACTCGATCACTCAGTATACGATGGCTGGCAAAGCATTGGTGAACGAATGATCAGCAATGATGGCAAATGGGTGGTTTATACCATCAATGTCCAGGAGGGAGATAATGAGCTGGTGATACAATCTTCTGATGGTAAGTATAAAAAGTCAGTTCCAAGAGGATATAATGCGGCTATCTCTGAAGATAGCCGGTTTGCCATTTTTAGAATAAAGCCTTTTTTCAAAAGCACCCGTGAAGCAAAAATAAAAAAGAAAAAACCGGATGATATGCCAAAGGATTCCTTTGCAGTGGTTGAATTGGGAAAGGACAGTGTTTATAAAGTAGCTAAGGTAAAAGCGTATAAAGTGCCTGAAAAAGGTTTTGGCTGGGCGGCGTATCATTTAGAAAAAAAGCCAGAGCCAGAAAAACCAAAGTCCCTTTCTCCGGATGCGATCAATAAAAGAACGATTGACAGTTTAAAAAGAAAGATCGATTCTTTGTTGGTAGTTGTCAGCCAACCAAATGTTGTAGTTGGGAAAAAGAAAAAGATAGGTGACCCGGAGAAGGATGGTAATGGAGAAACGATAACTGATAGTTATGAAATTGATTCTTACGTCTCACCTTATACGTATGACATACTGGATGCTGAAGGTGATGAGCCAACCGCGCCGGCAACTCCTGAAGGTACTGACCTGGTGTTAAGAAACCTGTTCACAGGTGAAGAAAAGATTTTCCCATTGGTAAGTGAATTTTATTTTGACAAAAAAGGAACTAAATTGTTGCTTGAGACAACGAGAAGCACAAAGGATTCGCTGAGTAAGAATTCAGTTTGGATTGTTGATCTTGGTAGCCTGCAAAAGAAACTTATCAGTTCCGGTGGAAATGAATTCAAAAATTATTCTTTTTCTGAAGATGGATCACAGCTTGCCTTTGTGGCGGAACGTACCGCTAAACCAAAGGATCTTCAGAAATTTTATAAATTATGGTACTACAAAGATGGCATGGACACGGCTTCGATGATCGCTGATAAAACTTCTGTGGGAATGAAATTGGGAATGTCGGTAAGTGAATTCGGAACAGTAAGCTTTAGCAAGACTGGTAAGCGGTTATTTTTTGGCACTGCACCAATACAGCCACCGAGAGATACCACGCTAATAGATTTTGAAGTGGCCAAACTCGACATCTGGCATTATAACGACGATTACCTGCAACCCACACAGCTTAATCGTTTGCAACGTGACCTGCAGGAAAATTTTTTAGCTGTTTATGATGTTGAAGGAAACACCATCAAACAACTCGGTTCGAAAGAAATACCAACTATTTATCAAACTAATGAAGGCGATGGAGAGATTGTGGTAGGGATAACGGATTTTGGAAAAAGAGTGCAAAGCCAGTGGACGGGGAGTACATTGAAAGATGTATACGCAATTAACATTGCAGATGGTTCAAAAAAATTAGTGATAAAAGATCTGAATGGCTTCCTTTCACCACAATTCATTTCCCCAACTGGTAAATATATTATGTGGTATGACCGCAAAGCAAAAAATTATTTTGTATGGGATGGAAACGAAACAAAAAATATTACTTCAAAAATAAAAACGTCTCTTGCGGATGAAGAAAACGACACGCCTGATTATCCATCGCCGTATGGTGTGATGGGTTGGGAAAAAGGTGATAATTCAGTTTTTATATATGACAGGTATAGTGTTTGGAAAGTAAATGCCAGTGGTTCCGGTGCTCCGCAATTGGTTATTGGAGATAGGAAAAACAAAAAAAGCTATCGGTATATCCGGGTTAACCCCGAAGAGAGATTTATAGAACCCGGGCAAAATGTAGTTTTCAGAACCTTCAATGAAAACAATAAAAATGCAGGTCTTTGGAATGGCGAATATTCAAATAATCTAAGTATTGCTGGTTTGAAACCCATTAATATCGATGATGAATTTATTATTGGCCAGGTTACCAAAGCGGAAAATGCAAACGTTTTTGTTTTTACTAAAGAAAATTTTAATGAATCTCCTGATTTGTATGTTGTTCAAGACCTAAACGGTAAGATCACTGCCAATTTGAATGAGCCTCCAACCGATAAGAGTGTTTCAATTGAAAAACTTTCATCTATTAACCCTCAACAGAAAAATTATAACTGGGGCACGGCGGAGATATTTAAATGGAAAGCATATACGGGTAAAGAAGTAGAAGGGGTTTTATACAAGCCCGAAGACTTTGACCCAAAGAAAAAATACCCATTGATCTGTTATTTCTATGAAACACATTCTGACGGCTTGCATACATATAATGCGCCATCTCCAACACCAAGCCGGTTGAACATCTCCTTCTTTGTAAGTCGTGGGTATGTTGTCTTTTCGCCAGACATACATTATACTACTGGTCACCCCGCAAGAGATGCATACAATCATGTGGTAAGCGGAGCCAGGGCATTGGTAAAAAAGGGATTTATTGATAGTACAAGAATGGGTTTACAGGGACAGAGTTGGGGCGGTATCCAGGTGGCACAACTGATAACGATGACAAAACTTTTTAAAGCGGCATGGGCCGGCGCACCGGTAGCTAATATGACGAGTGCCTATGGCGGCATCAGGTGGGAGAGTGGTCTCAATCGCCAGTTCCAGTATGAGAAATCACAAAGCAGGATAGGAGCAACATTATGGGAGAAACCAAATCTCTATATTGAAAACTCACCACTGTTTCATTTACCTAAAGTAACTACGCCACTTGTGATAATGGCAAATGACGCCGATGGTGCTGTTCCCTGGTACCAGGGAATAGAATTGTTTACAGGGATGAGAAGACTAAATAAAAAAGTTTGGCTGCTTAATTACAACGGTGAGGCGCATAACCTGGTTGAAAGGCGAAATCGTAAAGATATACAGGTAAGAGAGCAACAATATTTTGATTGGCTCCTAAAAGATGATGCACCGGCGAAGTGGATCACAGAAGGCGTTCCGGCAGTGAAAAAAGGGAAGGACTGGGGGCTGGAATACTAATGTGACGATGCGGCGATGTGACAATTTGCCGATGAAATTTACTGTTATCTAAAATCATTTGCACATCGGCACATTGGCTAATAGGCACATTCGCTACGCTGCTTGAGTGGAAATATACTTCACCAAACTTCTTTTTGCTACTGGCAAAAGTGTTTCTTCTACAGGGAAACCTAATTCAATCTGTATTGAATAAACTGCTGGATTAGGTAATTGATTGCGGTATTTAATCAGCTCTGATTTTATACTTTCAAATGTGTTTACAAAATTTTTATCCCAGCTGTTTACATACGCTGTTTTCATGCTCCGGTATTTTTCATCATGTTTTTCAAAAAAAGCAAGCCTGTAATGATAGACCAATGTCTGTTTTTGAGCTGTGGTATTTAAGAAGAAATAACCTTCCTGGGTATCAAGAGGAATGATGCCGACCGGGCTGATAATAATTTGTTCTTCAACCAGCTCATAAATTTCTACGCCACTGTTAATAGTGCCTTTCATTTTGGTAGCGGAAAAATTAATGATGTCTTCCAATTCCTGCATCAATTCATCATCTTCTATCATCTGCTGATAAAGCAACTGCAATTTTTCTAATTGCACACCAGTAAGTTTTTTAGGAAAATGCTCCTGCAGAATTTTTTTATTCTCACGAAAAGCCACGAGGTTATTGTAATGGAAAATAATATCTGAAAGCTGTGGATAGAGTTTGCTTTCGTTAAAATATTTATTTACCTCTTTTAAATAGGCCAGCAGGGTATATTTTTTCAGTTCGAAATCAATATAACCTTCGGCAAACCAGGTTTCGGATAGTGACTTCATAGGTCCTTATTTTGGGTTAGTTACTGTAAATTATACAAAAGACTTTGAAATTAAAAAGTAAGTTTACCCTAAGTTTGTTAAAACAATTATTATGCTAAAATTTATCCCGTTTTTACTTATAGCTTTTTCTTCCTGTAGTTCAGTGAAATATTATATAGTGCGTCATGCTGAAAAGGAAACTGCATCTGCGGGCACAACGATGAGTACTCCTGATGACCCACCGCTTTCTGCTGCCGGCAGGATAAGAGCAATTGAATTGAGAGAAGCATTAAGAACAAAAGGGATACGTTATATTTTTTCTACAAACACTATTCGCACTGTTTCTACGGCCCAACCATTGAATGAATTAAGAGGAGCCACAAAAATTGAGTTATACAATACAAGGGATTCTCTCGACTTTTTAATTCAAAAACTGAAAGACATACAAAAAGGACATTCCCTGATAGTGGGGCATTCAAATACGGTAGATGATATTGTAAATAAGCTATGCGGTGAAACAAAAATTGCCGGCGATTTGCCAGACTCAGAATATGATAATCTTTACATCGTGACGAAGAAAGGAAAGAGAATGAAATTTGAAAATAAAACTTATGGAACCCCCACAAATTAAATTGCAGCGTCTAATCCATTAAATCCAGAAAATCATTTAATCCGTGATCAATATTCACGTTCGCCATTAAAGTTTTCCAATTCCTTCGCCACGGAAGTTAAGAAAGTAGCACCAAGACTTCCATCTACAATTCTATGATCATAGCTCATACTTAAGTACATCATGTGACGAATGGCAATGCTGTCGCCAGCTGGTGTTTCTATAACCACCGGACGTTTCTTAATGGCGCCAACAGCAAGTATCGCAACCTGTGGTTGATTAATGATGGGTGTTCCCATCAGGCTTCCAAACGTACCTACATTGGTTAATGTAAATGTGCCACCCTGTGTATCTTCTGGCCTTAGTTTGTTATTGCGGGCATTGTCAGCTAAGGCATTTACCTGTTTTGTCAACCCCACCAAATTTAACTGGTCAGCATTCCTTATTACTGGAACGATGAGGTTCCCACTTGGCAATGCAGTAGCCATTCCTACATTAATATCCTTCTTGATAATTATTTTATCGCCATCAAGTGAGCAGTTGACGAGCGGGAATTTTTTTATACACCTTACAATTGCCTCAATAAACAACGGGGTGAAAGTGATCTTTGTTCCTTCACGTTTTTCAAAATCTTTTTTCACTTTATCACGCCATAACACAAGATTCGTTACATCAGCTTCAGTAAAACTGGTAACATGCGGACTGGTATGCTTGCTGCGTACCATATGATCAGCGATCAGCTTGCGCATACGATCCATTTCTATGATCTCGACGTTACCACTATAAGTCGTGAGACGTGAATCGTGAGACGTGAGTGACGCAGACTCTTTTATGACTGAGACTTCTTGTTGGCTTTGTACCGTTGCTTGCTGACTTCTGACTCCCGACTCCCGACTCCTGACTCCTGACTTTCTTTCACTCACATATTGCAAAATATCTTTCTTCGTCACTCTTCCTTCATTGCCTGTACCCGGAATATTTTCAAGCTCACTCATACTTACCCCTTCACTCGCGGCAATGTTTAAAACAAGTGGCGAATAAAAACGGTTACCAGTTCCGTTTGAAGTTTGAGGTTTGAAGCTCGAGGTTTGATGCGTAGAAACTACTTCCGCTACAGTCTCAATATGGGGCTGGCGGGTTTCAACTTTTGGTTGTACAGGAGCAGGTCTTACAGTCTCTTCCGCACCGGTTTTTATTTTTGCGATCACAGTACCGACCGGCACTACATCGTTAACATTAAAAAGAATTTCATTCATCACACCTGCAGCCGTGCTTGGCACTTCGCTATCAACTTTATCAGTTGCAATTTCCAGCACAGTTTCATCCATGCTCACAGTATCACCGGGTTGTTTGTGCCATTTCAAAATTGTGGCTTCCATAATACTTTCCCCAAGCTTCGGCATTACAAGATCAACTATAGCCATGATCGATTTTAGATTTAAGATTTGGGATTTCAGATTGCTTTGGTTTATTTATGTGCCCATTTGTACAATTACTATTTAGCTTTCGTTGCCTTCGAATCTTCCAGTGGAAGATTCGCACTCTTCAACGCTTTTAATTCTACTGAACAAATTTTGAAATAAACCTGCAAGCAAATCATTAACCGGCCAAAGGTAATGATTTGAGTTATAAAACCCGATCAAGTGTTAGCCAGGATAAACTTTCTTAAAAAGTTCAATGCAGTATGTGCTGTCATCTCGATATTTCGTTCACGATCGAATCTGAAAGCAAGTTTTGCTGTCTCTATTTTTTCTTTATTCCCGGCGGCGATCCATACCGTACCTACAGGTTTTTCTTTGGTACCACCGTCAGGCCCCATGATGCCCGAAGTAGCCACTACGAAATCAACATTAAGCTTTTCAACGGCACCTTTTACCATTTGGATCACTGTTTCTTCACTTACTGCGCCAGCTGTTCTCAATGTCTTATCTGTAACACCTAATATTTTTTCTTTTACATCATTTGCATAACTCACTATGCTCCCTTTATAACCAACGGACGAACCGGAATTGGAAGTAATAAGATGGGCGATATAACCACCCGTGCAGCTCTCAGCTGTGCCAATGGTTTTATTTTTTTCTTTCAGGATCTTTTGAACTACAGTTGCGAGGTTTTCATCTTCATCCGTTACCAGCCATTCCTGCACCAACTCCTTTAAAGCAGAGAACTTTTCATTTAATTCTTTCTCTATTTTTAATTTATCGTCACCTTTTGATGTCAATCTTAATTTTACCATGCCGTAACCGGGTAAGTAAGCCAGCCTGATATGTTCCGGCAAACCGGTTTCAAAATCTTTTATTTTCTCGGCGATCATACTTTCACCTGTACCCATGGTAAATAAAGTGCGATGAAGGATAAATGGAAGCTTGAAATATTTTGGGATCCTGGGCAATACTTCATCGGTCATCAGTCCTTTCATTTCACTCGGTACACCCGGTAGCGATATGAATATTTTACCGTCTTTTTCAAACCACATTCCCGGGGCTGTTCCTCTTGCATTGTGCAATACTGTACAAACATCCGGCACTTCGGCTTGTTTTAAATTTCTTTCAAGCAAAGGCCCCGGCCGGCGGTAGACTTTTTCAAATAAATGTTTTACATGAGCCAATACTTCTTCATTCACGACAAGCTTGCCACCAAAATATTTGCAGAGCAGTGGCTTTGTAATATCATCGGCAGTAGGGCCCAGACCGCCCGTTATTATTATTATATCTGATCCTTTACTTTCAGCATCTAATGCATTCCAGATATCATCCCATACATCACCAACAGCAACTCTTCTTCTTAACCAAACACCGATCTTGTTTAGTTCCTGTCCGATCCATGCACTGTTTGAATCAATGGTCTGGCCGATCAATAGTTCATCGCCGATAGTTATGATGCTTGCATTAACATTTTTCATAGGTTGCAAAGGTAGGAGATGGCTAAATTTGGAGAATTAAATGTTCAATGTTCAATGATCAATATTCAAGTCGCAATGAAAAAGGTTATCTTGGTATTTCACGCCTCACTTTTCACGTTTCACTTGTCCGCACAAACTGTGGCACAGAAACTTCAAAAAGCATTTATCACATTTGAAAAAGACAGCCAGCTAAAACATGCTATTAGCTCTTTGTATGTGATCGATGCAAAGACAGGCCAGGTTGTATTTGATAAATATTCGCAAGTCGGTTTAGCGCCGGCCTCTACACAAAAAGTAATTACCAGTGTCACCGCTTTTGAATTGTTGGGAAAAGATTATCGGTACAAGACTGAATTTGGATTCAACACAGCTACAAGCCTGCAGAATGAAGTTGTTATCAGGGGATATGGAGACCCGACATTTGGAAGTCACCGTTTTGTTAATACGAATCCTGAAACCTTGTTAAACAGTTTGTATAATAAATTGACGGAAGCGGGATACAAGGGAAATTTTGGGTTATTGGTAATCGATAATCAAGGTTTTGAAACAAAAAATATTCCTGATGGCTGGATTTGGGAAGACATTGGAAATTATTATGGGGCCGGTGCAGGGAAATTTAATTGGAGGGAAAATCAGTATGATATTACACTCAGATCAACATCAAATATTGGAGATAAGGTGGAAATACTTGCTTTTAATGGAAGAAAAGATTATAAAGGGTCATTTATTAGTGAAGCTAAATCAGCTGCCAGAGGCACCGGTGATAACGCTTATATATATTTTCCCATAGGTAATACAGATTATATAGTAAGAGGCACCATACCTGTCAACGAAAATAATTTTACAATTTCAGGAGCAGCAAGCGAAGGCAGCTCTTATTTCGCTTATGATTTAGCCAGATTCATTAATAATAAAGGTAAAGTTTCATTTGGTGAGCCAAGAGTTGGGTATAGCTACAGGTCCGTTCCGTCATCAGAGAAAGTTGTCTATACTCATTATTCTCCCAATCTCGACTCCATCATCTACTGGTTCAATAAAAAAAGTATAAATCTTTATGGCGAAGCATTGGTAAAAACTTTCGCATATGAAAAGAATGGATTTGGATCAACAGACAGTGGAGTAGTAGTTGTAAAGAAATTCTGGAAAGAAAAAGGAATGGATGAGGATGAATTGAATATCGTTGATGGTTCCGGACTCTCACCTCTGAACCGTGTCACTACCCACGCACAGGTAGAGATCTTAAAATATGCGAAAACCAAAGGCTGGTTCCCTTATTTCTATAATTCTTTACCCGAATATAATGGTATGAAAATAAAAAGTGGGACTATCCGCGGTGTAAAAGGTTTTTGTGGTTATCATAAAGCAAAAAATGGGAAAGAATACATTTTCTCCTTCCTGGTAAATAACTACAATGGGTCTTCATCAACTTTAGTAAATAAGATGTATAAAGTAATGGATATCTTGAAATAACAATTTCAAGTCAATTAAAACAAAGTTATCATTGATAGCTCTAAGAAGAAAGGAGCAACAAAGCACCCGATCCATATAATCATTATTAAAAGCTTTGCTCCCAATGAAAGATCTTGGATGATGCTTCGTTGTAAAAGTCCCTGGATGATCGTAATTAACTGGTCTTCTTTTGGTGAAATTTCATAAGGAGGTGATGGCTTTACATCCCGGAATTGCGGGTAATGGTTTATTACAACGTTTCTTATTTTCCAGTATTCCTCCGGCGATATTTCGTCATAAGTTTTAACGAGGTCGATCCCTTCGGCTTCTATCTTCTTTTCAACCCGTTCATGTTGCATGTCCCGGATCAAGCGGGTGATCATCATAAAGGGAAAAATTAATAAAGGGTAGATCCCCGAGCGAATAGCAACCCAGGTTAGCAGTGCTGCCGAAGCAACAAGAAATATTCTGCCGATGAGCTGGCTATTATCAAGGAACAGGCGATGTAGCAATTGTCCACCATCCAGGGGATAAATTGGTAAAAGGTTAAGTAAGTTTAAAAAGATCGAAGCTTTGGCTACTTCATCAAGGCTTATCGCGTCAGATAGCATTATCGAATCATTGCCCGGGATCAAAAGTAAAATTATACCGACAATAATTCCCGGAACCGGCCCGGCAAGCAGAATGATGGCAGATTGGCGCTGACTCACTTCCTGTTTGCTTCCTGATACATAAGCACCAAGCAATGGAATAAAAAAGATACCGAGATCACTATATTTAAAAATTTTCATGGCAATAAAATGGCCGAGCTCATGAAAAACAATAATTACAGTGATGATAAGAAGAAAGATCCAGTTGCTGCTAAAGAAAAAATATCCAATGGCAAGGTAAAGCACAAGACTAAAGGCAGATTTCACCCACACATTCATCTTATTCTTTGGTTCTTCGAGTTCCGGCTTGGGGATCTCCGCAGGTATTTCACCAGGTATAGGTATTGGTTGATCCATTTACAAGATTAATGAAAATAATGTTCTATTTTTTTCCTTAGCGCTTCCGGCATGGCTGTTTTTTTCATGCCTTCTTTTTCCATAAAGTATAAAATTATTTTACCGGTACAAAGCAATTCGTTTTTTTCATTGTACACTTCATGATGAAACTCAATTTTATGATGAAGCGGCATTTCTTTTAAAATAGTTTTGATCGTAAGCAGGTCATCATACAAGGCAGGTCGCAGGTACCTTGCATGTACATCCACTACCGGCATTATCACACCCATCTTTTCCATATCGGCGTATGTAAATCCGAAATGGCGGATAGATTCCGCCCTGGCCACTTCAAAGTAAAGAAAGAAATTGCTGTGATACACTACACCCATTTGGTCAGTTTCGGCATACCGTACTCTTACTTTGGTTTCTGAGGTAAACATTTATTTGCTATGCTATTTTCCGATCCATTGTTATCGCCCTCACTATTGGTCGGCTGCCCGGCAAAGTAGTTAAAAATTTGTTGTACTCTTTTTATTTTTCGAAATCATTATTGAAGCAACGAGTAATGAGAAGATGATATCTCTGCATTGGTTTATAGAATAAATTGTTAAACATCTATCAACATTGCACTTATCCACAGTTGTTTGGAATGATGT
>CBFGXP010000121.1:0-11795 GCA_965652775.1 uncultured bacterium | reverse complement strand
GCTCTTACAAAATATGTTGTGGTTGAGGATGGAGTTACTGTTATAGAAGGACCGGTTCCAATTGAAGCACCGCTTGCACAACCACCGGCATACCATTTCCATGAAGCATTTGTTCCTAATGAACCCCCAGTCACACTAAGCTGAGTACTTTGCCCTTGACAAAGTGTTGCAGAAACTGCCGAAGCACCTGTTGGGTTCGTTGATGGATTTTTAACTGTGACCGTTACCGAGACACAACTAGTATTTCCACAATCACCTTCAGCTCTCACATAATACGTTGTTGTTTGGGTTGGACTTACACTAATTGTTGAACCTGTTCCGATAGCAGATTCATTTCCACATCCACCGATATACCATTTCCATAAAGCATTTGTCCCTAATGAACCACCGGTTATACTAAGGTTAGTGCTGGTCCCGCTACAAATCGTAGACTGAATTGCGGAGGCACTTGTGGGAGCTGTTGAGAATGTTTTTACTGTTACCACCACTGATGCACAACCAGTATTGTTACAGTCACCTTCAGCCCTTACAAAATATGTTGTAGTTACAGATGGCGTTACAGTTATTGATGTGCCTGTTCCAATTGGAGCACCGCTGGCACAACCACCCGCATACCACTTCCATGAGGCATTTGTTCCTAATGAACCACCGGTTACACTAAGACTTGAACTTTGTCCTTGACAAAGAATGGTAGAAACTGCCGAAGCGCCTGTTGGATTAGTGGATGGAGTTTTAACGGTAACAGTTACCGAAGCACAGCTCGTAGTACCACAATCACCTTCAGCTCTTACAAAATATGTTGTGGTTACAGTTGGATTCACAGTGATTGTTGCACCTGTACCGATAGAAGAACCTGTGCCGCATCCATCCTTATACCATTTCCATGATGCGTTTGTACCTAATGAGCCCCCTGATACGCTAATATTTGTATTGCCACCAAGGCATATTACAGATTGAACTGCCGATGCACTTGTTGGAGCTGTTGAGGCAACACAGCAACTGGTGATCGATATAGTTTGTGGTTGTGCTGCACTTGTTTGATTTGTTGGAGTTGATGCATCTTTTACACTCAACGATACATTCACATTACCGGTAACAGAATAAGCGTATTCATGTGTTACAGGGTTTTGCGTAGTAACAAGAGGCGGCGTGCCATCACCGAAATTCCATGTATACGTATAAGGGTTAGTGCCACCTGTTGTTGTACTTGTAAATGTCCATGAGCGTTTCTGAGAATTACATGCGCCTTCCTGCGTAGTAAAGCTGGCGATCAATGGAGCTACGATAACTATTGGTTCATTCGCTCCATAAAATTTACATTTTGGGTTAATAGATGCACAATTACTGATCGTGCCATCGGAATTCAAATATGTGCAAATACCCGGGTGACTAGCCGTTGCCACCTGTTGGTCCCAGGCAGTATAAACGTCTTTCAATTGTATAAGTGAGCCGCATGGCCAAATGATAGAATTACCATTTGAAAGTGTGCTTACATCCATTGTGTGGAGACCTTTTGCAAATGTTCCCGGATTACAATGGGCTATGGTACCTATAGAATTGCCATTGATGAGAATGTTTGCCACGACTAAAAACCCATAACGGGTTTTAGAAGTTACTTCAAATGTTACTCTCAATTTTACCTGCAGATCAACTCCCGGCGTGCAGAAGTTTGGCAAGGCAGTTCCATCAGCTTTTATCAACTCCACTTTAGTGATACGAATATCACCTGAAGTACAGTTGCTGCTGGGGCAGGGGCCCTGTGCCAATGTCATATTCGAAACGAGAACAAAAGTTGCGAATAGACAACAAAAAAATTTCAGGAGTTTTAGAAGCAGATCATTTTTCTTTGCAGGAAAAATAAGTTGTGCAGTTCCATAACGGTACGGGTATGGAATGCCTTTAGTAGGGTAAAGACTTGCGTTCATAAGGGTTTATTTAAATAAAATAATTACGGATCAATATCGGATGTCAATTCTTTATCCTCTAAAAGATAAAAAGTTTCAATCCTTATTGCATACACATTGAGGTCAAGGGAGAATCAGAAATAATAATGGTAGATCAGTAGACGGTGGATAGAGTACGGAATTTCTAAGGAGGAGGATGTTAGGGAAATCTAACAAAACGCTAAACTATAAATTATTTCCAGTTTTTAAAAGCTTTGCGCATTTTTTTAAAATAAATATTGAGGAAGTAGTTTTACGAAAATTCTATTTAAGAATTTATTCCTTTACTACTGGCTGCCCATATTCCAATGCTCCATCTTTCAATATTGTAGTAACAATTTTATAATGCTCCGGATAGACGCAAGGATATTTATCTTAAGTCAGCGTTTCGCGGAATGGCTAATAAACAGGTAGAAAGGAATAATTCAACAAATACAACGTAAGTCTAGTAATTCTGTTTGTTGCAAAAGGTTATTATAACTTCCAGGTTATTTATTATATCAAACTACATCAAAAATTATTGAAATCCGCCAATTGATTTCCTGATATGCTATGCTTTTTTTGATAAGTACGATAGAATGTTTAGTAGTTATACATAGGATAAATACTGGTTACGTAAAAATTATACTAAAGACATAGTAAAGTCGTTTTAAAAGGCTGGTATTATTATAAATAATAGTATCGATAAATCCGCCCGAGCCAACCAATATCGTTATGAAAAAGCCACTAGCCGTTCTACTATGTTTTATTAGTATGAGTCTGTTTTCAACTGTTGCCCTGGGGCAATCGTTTGGAACTTTTGCTTCAGCTGTCTGGATTTCCGATTGTAATCAAAGCAATTTTTTTAATACTACTGGTGCACCAGCCAACCTTTTTGGTACTCCTGGGAATGTTTTTTCGAATGCAAACCTTGGAGTACATACACAAAATTCAGGTACGCTTATTTTAAGAGGAGCAGGAGTAAAAACATCGAAAACTCCCGGCGCAGCCAATGTTTGCAGTGTAAGAATGAATTACAGAATTTACCTGCAAAGTGGCGCACCCGGTGGATTTAATACAATTGATCTTCCGCTCTATAGTGATTGTGATATTCCAGCTGGTCAATTTCCGGGTGGCGGTGGTGGTTGTGCAGCCGGAGATCAGATCTGGCAACGTGTGATTCCGGACGGCACCACTGTTCCGTATTCACCGGTAAATCTTACAAACTATGCTCCCGGCAATTATGTGCTCGAAGTTTATTACGATGTGTTGGGATCCAATTCATCAACGACAGGTTGCAGCGACCAACTTACTGTAGATAATGGTGGAAATAATTACAAAGCTTTCTTTTCTATCCAGGCACCGAGTTTTGCAAGTAATAACCCGGTAACATGTAATGGCTCTGAAGGCTACATTACTATCGGTGGATTGGTAGCCGGTGCAACTTATTCAGTAAGTTATACTGATGATGGAGTAGCTGCCGGGCCTTTAACGCTTACTGCAAATGCATCAGGACAGGTTGTGATAACGGGCTTGAATGCCGGGCTATATTCAAGTTTCTCTTTGCAGGTCAACGGATGTACGACCAATCTTTTTATAGGAATTGTTTTATCAAACCCGATATTCATTCCTACATTTTCTTCTATTCCCCCAATATGTTCGGGAAGTACACCACCAACATTACCAGTAGCATCAAACAACGGCATTGCTGGTACATGGAATCCTGCCGTTATTAATAATACAACAACAGGTACCTATACATTTACACCTAATGGCGCACAATGCGGAATACCTGTTACAATAACTGTTACAGTTATTCCACCAGTGACACCTACATTCACTTTCGGCACGTCACTTAATATTTGTGCCGGAGGCCCGGTTCCTGCTTTGCCAAATACATCCACAAACGGAATTATGGGAACTTGGAATCCTTCGGTAGTTGATAATCAGAATCCGGGTACCTATACTTTTACACCGAATGCGGGTCAATGCGCCAGCCCCGCCACATTTACAGTAACAGTAAATCCAAACATAACACCAGCATTCGCTTTTGGTACATCACTTACCATTTGTGCCGGTGGTACTGTGCCTGCATTACCAAATACATCAACTAATGGAATTGCAGGAACATGGAACCCTGCTGCTGTTGATAACCAGAATTCCGGTACTTATACATTTACACCTGGGGCAGGTCAATGTGCAATACCTGCAACATTCACAGTCACTGTTAATCCAAACATAACACCATCTTTTACTTTTGGTACATCACTTAATATTTGCGCAGGTGGATCTGTGCCGGTATTACCAAACACATCAACCAATGGCATTAGCGGTACCTGGAATCCTGCAGTAGTTAACAATTCTGCATCGGGTACATATGTATTTACACCAACCGCAGGTCAATGTGCTATACCAACAACACTTACCGTAAGTGTTGATCCAAACATTCCATCAACATTTAGCTTTGGCACATCATTAATTATTTGTGCCGGTGGTACTGTTCCTGCATTACCGAATACATCAACAAACGGAATTACGGGCACATGGAACCCGGCTGTTGTTGACAATCAGAATTCAGGCATCTATACATTCACACCTAATGGCGGTCAGTGTGTATTGCCGGCAACGTTCACAGTAACAGTAAATCCAAACATCACACCATCATTCGAAATCAATGTTTACAATATCTGTGATGGTGGTGCTACACCAACGTTACCAAATACATCATTGGAAGGCATTACAGGTACATGGAATCCTGCGGTAGTTAGTAATACAGCATCAGCTATCTATACATTCTTACCAAATCCCGGTCAATGTGCGGTTTCAACTACAATAGAAGTAAGCGTTATCACAAACTTAACACCCACATTTAATTTTGGCACTTCACTTAACATCTGCTCAGGTGGTACAGTACCTGCATTACCTGGTTTTTCAAATGAAGGAATTACAGGGGTATGGAGCCCTGCTGTTGTTAGCGCTACAACTGCTGGTGTATATACATTCACGCCGGATGCAGGACAATGTGCAATCCAGGCAACCCTAACTGTAACCTTAACCCCAAGTATAACGCCAACATTCAGTTTTGGTACATCATTGAGTATTTGTCCAGGGGGTTCGGTACCAACCTTACCTAATACATCAATAAATGGAATTACGGGTGTATGGAATCCTGCGGTAGTTGACGATCAGAGTTCAGGGGTATACACATTTACTCCTAATGGAGGAGGGTGTGTATTGCCAGCAACATTTACAGTGACAGTAAATCCAATCGTTACACCAACATTTAATCTTGGTTCGCTTTCAATATGTATTGGTGCTACTCCACCTGCGTTACCAGCTACTTCAGAAAATGGAATAACCGGTACATGGAGTCCTGCTGCAATCAATAATCAGAACTCTGGTTCATATACATTTACCCCATCAGCGGGTCAATGTGCAAATGCAACTACAATCGCAGTAACCATTAATGAGATCCCGACTGCTGTTGTAAGGGCCGATACAACGCTGAATGATGGTGACCTGATGCCTGCCACCTTCTTTACAGGTACACCAGCAGGCGTAACGTATAGATGGGTCAATTCAAATTCAACTATTGGGTTGGGAGAATTAGGTACCGGAAACATTCCTTCTTTCATTGCTAACAACAAAGGAAATGATCCGATCACTTCGACTATTACAGTGACGCCGGTTAATGGCGGTTGCGAAGGCACGGCCCGAATCTATAAAATAACTGTTAAGCCTCTCAATAAAGGCATATTTGTTCCGAATGTGTTCTCACCAAATGGTGACGGGAAGAATGATAAACTGTTTGCGTATGGAAATTATGTAGACAAACTGGAGATGAGAATATTCAATCAATGGGGTGAACAGATAATATTTATCAATAGCCTTAACCAGGGATGGGATGGTACGCATCGTGGTAAACCGCAACCGGTAGGCGTATATGTGTATGTGCTGAAAGCCACGATGACGGATGGAAGAATTATCGAATTAAAAGGATCAATAACCCTCTTACGTTAATTGAAATAAAAATTAAAAACAACGTGATGAAACTTTTAAAATATTTAGGTTTCTGTTTTCCAATACTAATCGCTAACCAGCTGTTGGCGCAAACAGACCCACACTTTACCCAGAACTATACTTACCCAACGTATATTAACCCTGCTATGACGGGTGGAAGCGATGGAGATTACAGGGCATCTGCCATCTATCGAGGACAATGGGGAAGTATAACAAATCCTTACCGTACTACCGGTTTTTCTTTTGATACCCGTACTACAAAAAATATTGCCTTAGGTGCAAGTATCCTTAACCAGTCGGCAGGTGATGGCGGATTTAATTATTTCAATGCCGCTGCTTCGGTCGCTTATACCGGGGTAAAATTTGGACAAGGGGATAATCACAGGATGGTATTTGCGATGCAATTTGGCATTCTCAATCGTAGTGTAGATCAAAGCAAATTCAAGTGGGGAGAACAATGGAATCCTATCACAGGTTATAATGCGAACAACCCAATATCGGAAAATTTTGCGGCCACATCATCGACATCGCTTGATATTGGCGCCGGCGCACTGTATTACGATACGCATGCTGACAGAAAGACAAATTCGTTTGCCGGATTTTCTGTGTATCACCTTAACAAACCAAAAGATCCTATTATCTCAAGTGATAATACGGACCTGAATACAATACCAATGCGGTATGTGCTGCATGGTGGTATCAGTTTTAATATTTCAAACCGTGCAAGAATAATTCCTCATGCCATGTACATGCGCCAGGGAACGGCTTCTGAAAAAATGTTTGGAACTTATGTACAATACACCGTCAACGAGGAAACTGATATTATGATAGGTGGCTATTACAGGTTCAACGATGCGATAGCTCCTTACATTGGGTTTGATTATAAAAATTTTGTTGTCGGCGTTAGTTACGATGCGAACGTATCGAAGTTAGGCGCTATGGCGAGAAATGTAAATAGTTTTGAAATAAGTTTCTCGTACATCAAGCGCAGCAAAACTAAAAGCGTTGTTGAGTTTATTCCTTGTCCACGTTTATAAATATATAATCACAGGTATTGAAAAGCCACATTTATATGAAAACTAATTTATCAATACAACGGTCATTATTCTTAATGATCATTTCAATCACCAGTTTGCGGGCTGTGAGCCAGGTTGATCAGCGAATTGCGATGGCTGATAAATATTTTAAAGCAGGGGAATATTTTACAGCAGCTGGTTTATATGAGCAATTTCTAAATCCGCCTAAGAATGAAATTCCGAAAGCAAATTTCTCATTGAACACAAGAAGATATGGGCAGGGTGGAGGAGGCAGTGTAGATAAATATGAGATTATTTATAAACAAGCCGAAAGCTACAGGCTGGCTAATTATTGGCCCGAAGCCGCAGAAAAATATAAAGATTGTTTTGAGAAAGATTTTACGAAGTATGCTGATGCATTTTACTGGTATGCCGTGTGTCAGCGCAACCTGGGAAAATATGCTGCTACGGAGGAATATTTAAATCGCTTTCTCAAAACGACGGCAGCAAATGATTCCCGTAAACAAGATGCAGAGAAAGAGTTAGAGACAATTCGATTTATAAAGGCACAGCTGGCAAGACCGGATTCAATCCTGTTCCAGGTAAAAAAGAACAGCACTTCATTCGGTAAAGAGAAGGGCATCTTCGCCCTTAGCACTGTAAATGGCAACCATGTTATTTTTACAAGTACCATAACTGACGGTGCGATCAACAAGGAAGAAAGTTCCAATCATAGCCGGCTGTTTTATGCAACACTTGAGAATGGTGTATTGGAAAATGTTGAGCTGGTGACGATAGATGGTATTGACGCTTCGTTCAACCAGGGAGCGGCTTCGCTCAGTCCCGATAAAAAAATTCTTTATTTCACGCAATGGAAAAAGGAGAATGGAAAAAATATTTCTTCCATTTATTATTCAATAAAAGCAGAAAAGGCCTGGGGAAAACCCATACCGATTTCTTCCATCAACAAAAACGGATTTAGCAGCAAGCAACCTTTTTGCGCTGAAGATGGAAAGACTTTATTCTTTGCTTCTGATAGGCCGGGCGGATCAGGTGGCTTTGATATCTGGTATGCGACCATCCAAGAGGATGGTACAATAGGTGACCCACTTAATGCAGGGTTGATAAATACAAAAGAAGATGAACAGGCGCCATTTTACCATAGTACCAGCGGCAATCTTGTTTTTTCTTCAAATGGTATGCAAGGTATGGGAGGGTTTGACCTTTTTATGGTAAAGATGAAAGAATCTGCTGTTGGAAATCCTGTGAACATGGGACATCCCGTCAATTCATCAAGAGATGATATTTACTTTTTTACTTCGGAAAAATATGGATTGTTGAAAAATGCAATCATAGGATCTGATCGTGGTTCTGAATGCTGCCTTGAAACTTATACAGTTGTCAAGGCACCTAAGAAAAAGACGATCTCTGGTATTGTTCGTGATTGCAAAAATAATGAACCACTTGATGGTGCTTTAGTGACAATGAAAAATAATAATGGTCAAAATTTACAGGCAACCACTGGTCCTGATGGCAAATTTTCTTTTGAGCTTGCCGGAGACGTGAGTAACCAAACATTTAATATTACAAAAGAAAATTATAAAGAGAGAATGACGCTGGGCGCTACTGAAAACATCGACGAGTCCGATCTGATGATCGATAACTATATTAATGTCCCAATATGTATAAATGAGATTGAGAAACCAGAAGATAAAAAACTGGAGATAAGAGCCGAAAATGTTGTAAGTGTTTATTTTGATTTTGACAAGAGCCTTTTAGCAGGCCGTAGCATTGAAATAATGGATTCAATTTATAATGTGCTTGCTGACGATAAAACTATTACAATTCAAATATCAGGGTATACAGACGGCCTGGGAAGTGATGAATACAACAGGAAGCTTTCTGATAAGAGAGCCAAAGCCTGTTCAAATTACCTCCTTAAAAAAGGGATTGAGTTAAGCCGTATCACTTTTGTATCATTTGGGGAATGTTGCCCGGTAGAGATGGAGATAATTGACGGGAGAGATAACCCCGATGGCAGAACTAAGAACAGGAGGGCCCTGATCAATATTTCCAGAGAATAATTACATCACCAGTTCTCTATTTAATTTAAAGCCATCGCTGCGTAAGTTGGGGATGGCTTTATTTTCATGCAGATTATCAAGATTCATGTTTCTCCAATGATCTCATGGACTTAATTAGTTTTCAACATTATTTTGAAACGGCATTATTATTGTTTTTTCAGTTTGACTAAAAAACGGCGATGAAACAATCTTTAAAACTTGCAATCACTCTGGGCCGGAGAGAGAATTATTACTGACCCAGTAGTTCTATATATACTCCATGATGAAAACTGTCTCGTCTTTGCGAGACAGTTTTTTTATTTCTTTTGTTTTCTTAGTTTGCGGCATGCCAGAATTAGTTATCCGTTTTGCTGCAGCTGAGGATGCTGAACTGATAGCAGATCTTAGTCGCAAAACCTTTCAGGAAACCTTTGGATATGTCAATACAAAGGAAAACATGGATAAATTCATGTCCGAACAATTTTCCCGTGAGAAGTTGATCCGGGAGGTAACAGAACCGGGGAGCACTTTCTTGCTTGCATTTGACAAGGATTTCCCCGTCGGCTATGTGAGGATGCGGGAAGGGAAAAGATTTCCTGAATTTAATGGAAAGGATTCGATGGAGATAGCCAGGATCTATTCAGTGAACACTTATATCGGAACCGGCGTCGGCCAGCAAATGATGAGACAGTGTATTTTTATTGCCAAGGAATTAAAAAAAGAAATCATTTGGCTTGGTGTCTGGGAAAAAAATTTGAGGGCTATTTCTTTTTATACCAAATGGGGATTCGAGAAATTCGCAGAGCATGATTTTTTGCTTGGTGATGACCTGCAAAGGGACTGGCTGATGATGAAAACGATCTGATATGCGAACTAGAATAAAAATATGTTGTATAAGTTCAACTACCGAAGCAAAGCTTGCAATCGAACACGGCGCTGATGCACTCGGGCTTGTTGGGAAAATGCCAAATGGCCCCGGCCCGATCCCTGATTGGCTAATATCGGAAATTGTAAAAACCATTCCTCCGCCAATCGCTTCATTTCTTTTAACCAGCGAACAATCATCTGAGGAAATAATTTTTCATGTCAAAACAGCGGACACCAATACAGTGCAGATAGTTGATGAATTAACAACGGGTACTTATGATGATATAAGAACTGCATTGCCGCACTTAAAGATCGTGCAGGTAATTCATGTTATTGATGAAGAAAGCATAGAAGAAGCAGTTCGGCTTTCTTCAATAGTGGATGCATTGTTGCTGGACAGCGGTAATCCAAGGGCATCGGTAAAAACATTGGGAGGAACAGGCAACGTTCATAACTGGGAAATTAGCCGTGAAATTGTCAAGGCTGTCGCTGTTCCTGTTTTTCTTGCGGGTGGATTACATTCAAATAATGTCAGGCAGGCTATTCAGAAGGTAAAGCCATTTGGCGTTGATATCTGTAGCGGTGTAAGAACAGAAGGACGGCTTGACCCCAGTAAACTTGAAGCCTTTATCAAAGCGGTACATTCCATTTAGGTTATATTCACAGGCTCACTTATTTTTGCGGCCTGTCCGCCGCAGGCGGATTCAAATTTAAATTCAATGGCAAGATCAATTGCATTTCGTGAAGCATTGCGTGAAGCAATGAACGAGGAAATGAGACGTGATGATAGGGTGTTCCTGATGGGTGAAGAGGTAGCAGAATATAATGGGGCTTATAAAGTAAGCCAGGGCATGTTGGCGGAGTTTGGGCCCAAACGGGTTATTGATACACCGATATCTGAATTAGGCTTTACAGCAGTAGGGGTTGGTGCCGCGCAAAATGGGTTAAAGCCAATCGTCGAGTTCATGACCTGGAACTTCGCCGTTTTAGCCTTGGATCAAATATTAAATACTGCTTCTAAGATGCTGGCAATGAGCGGCGGACAGGTAAGTTGCCCGATAGTTTTTAGGGGTGGGAACGGATCAGCAGGTCAACTGGGTGCTCAACACTCTACTGCATTTGAATCACTGTATGCAAATATTCCGGGAATAAAGGTCGTCTCGCCAAGCAATGGATATGATGCAAAAGGTTTATTGAAACAATCCATTCGTTATGAAGAAGACCCGGTAATCTTTATGGAAAGCGAGGTAATGTATGGTGAAAAGAGTGAAGTGCCGGAGGAAGAGTATTATATCGAGCTGGGAAAGGCTGATGTTAAAAGACCGGGTCGTGATGTAACAATCGTTTCATTTAATAAAATGATGAAAGTTGCACTTGGCGCCGCTGATGAGTTAGAAAAAGAAGGTATTAGTGCTGAAGTAATTGATCTGCGCACAATTCGTCCGCTTGATTGGATGACAATACTTGAATCCGTGAAAAAGACAAATCGATTAGTGATCGTAGAAGAACAATGGCCATTTGCTTCGGTTTCTTCAGAAATCACTTATAATATACAAAAAGAAGGTTTCGATTATTTAGATGCACCTATTCGTCGTATCACCGCTGCAGATGCTCCTTTACATTATGCTCCAAATCTTGTTGCGGCCGCTTTGCCGGATGTTCCACGTACAGTAAAACTGGTGAAAGATGTAATGTATATGAGAAAATAATTTCCTTGTTAACATTAATTCCTGCATTTCTTTCAAAAGTGATGCAGGTTTTTTTATTTATATCACTTCAATATTATTTTTAAAAAAAACTTCGGTTGTAGTGCAACGTTTTGGCTTTTTATATGCATCTTCGCCTCGGTTTTTCATAGGATATTGGATTTTACAACGAGGCTGGGTTTCTACCCGGCCTCTATTATT
>CBFGXP010000120.1:0-11884 GCA_965652775.1 uncultured bacterium | reverse complement strand
GGGATATTTTTACGGAGTCATTTATAAATCAATTATTTGAATAGTCAAGTAGATAAATAAATGTGCCCTGGTCCCACCTAATAATTTTCTCCCAACAATAAAACATACATCATGAAAAAGCTGATTACATTATTAACTCTCCTCATGGTATTTGGCCAGAGTCAGGCTCAATTACCCCGTATTATTATTTTAGCAACAGGAGGAACTATCGCCGGAGCAGGAGCGTCCGCCGATAGAGCCGGGTATACGGCTGGAAAAATCCCCATTGACGACCTCATCGGTACAATACCTTCCATAAAGAAGGTTGCTAACATCACCGGCGAACAGGTCGCTTCTGTAGGCAGCCAGGATATGACTGTTGATATATGGAAAAAACTGGCTATCCGTGCCAACGAAATCTTTAAGAATAATGAAGCCGATGGAATTGTAATTACCCACGGCACCGATACACAGGAGGAGACTGGTTACTTTCTCGACCTGGTGCTTACTTCCGATAAGCCCGTTGTGCTCACAGGATCCATGCGTCCTGCTACAGCCATTAGTGCTGATGGTCCAAAAAATCTTTACGATGCAATTACGATAGCTGCAAATCCCAAGAGCAAGGGTCGGGGTGTACTTGTTTCTTTTAACGAAGGAATTTTTGATGCCAGGGATGTTATGAAGCTCAGTACTACCAAGACAAATGCTTTTGGATCACCCAACACTGGTCCGGTTGGACAGGCATACGATGGCAGGGTGGAATATTATGCAACCTCTACAAGAGAAATTAAGCCAGGTAATCCAATTGTAATCACCAATGATACAAAGTTGCCCAGGGTAGATATCGTTTATATGTATGCTGATGCACCCCCTGATCAAATCGATATGCTGATCGGTAAAAAAGTGGATGGTATCGTAATAGCAGGAGTGGGCAATGGCAATTTTAATAAAGCATATATGGACGCCGTGAAAAGAGCTGTAAAGGCAGGTATTGTCGTATGCCGTGCAAGCCGTACTCCTTCCGGCCGCGTAGTGCTCCACGATGAGATCAATGATGATGAACTCGGTACCATTGTTTCTGATGATCTCACGCCACAAAAAGCCAGGATATTATTAATGCTCGGCCTCACAAAATCAAAAGATAGAAAGCAATTGCAGGATTTATTTTTCAAGTACTGATCACTTCATCTGCCGGCTTTAACCTACCCGACTTAAACCATCCAGGCACAGTTGACCTGAATCGGGAATTATTTATGTAGCCTAAAATAAAAAAAATGAAAAAAATAAATTTCTTACGAATACTGCCTTTACTGGCGTTGACCAGTTTTCAGTATGTACAGGCACAAACCCGAACAGAGAAGGACCTGCTTGGGGAGAAGCAAATTCCCGCTAATGCCTATTATGGTGTACAAACCGCCAGGGCACTGGAAAATTTCCCGGTTAGCGGTGTAAAAACTAATTTTTATCCTGACTATGTACGAGCCTATGCCATGGTAAAGTTGGCTGCAGCCCGTGCAAATACCGACGTGGGACGAATGAAAAAAGAAAAACTTGACGCCATTGAAAAAGCCTGCCAGGCTATCATTGATGGAAAGTACCACGACCAGTTTCTAACGGACCTGTACCAGGGAGGAGCCGGAACATCGGCAAATATGAATGCAAATGAAGTGATAGCAAATATTGCACTTGAAATGATGGGCAAGAAAAAAGGAGAGTATCATATTATCGAGCCACATGATGATCTGAATATGGGCCAATCAACAAATGATGTGTACCCTACAACCATCCACGTTGCATTACTATTACATAACGATAAAGTGGTAAAGGAAGCGGAATTGTTATCGCAAGCATTTCATAAGAAAGGAGATGAATTCAAAAACCTGGTGAAGATGGGCCGCACAGAAGGACAGGATGCTGTGCCAATGACGCTTGGACAGGAATTTCATGCTTTTGGCTACCAGATTGATGCTGCTATTCAAGCTCTCCGTAAAAGTGAGGAATATTTATATGAAGAAAATATGGGTGCTACTGCTATCGGTACCGGCTTAACTGCTACTCCAGGGTATGCTGAAAAGACTGCTGTTCACCTGGCCAAGATTACCGGCAAGCCAATGCATTTAGCTAAAGACCTGGTTGCCGCCACAAGTAGCATGCAGGCATTTGTAATGTATTCCTCATCATTAAAAAACCTTGCTGTTACACTCTCCAAGATAAGTAGTGATTTGATTTTCCTTGCATCAGGTCCGCGCAATGGTATTTTTGAGATCAATTTACCAGCACTTCAACCGGGCTCTTCCATCATGCCGGGAAAAGTAAACCCTGTTATGCCCGAGTTGATGAACCAGGTGTGTTACAAAGTAATGGGTAATGATGCAACGGTTACAATAGCATCACGGGACGGTCTCCTCCAGCTCAATGCTTATGAGCCAGTGGTTGCTACCGCTACGATGGAATCACAAGCACTTTTTTATAAGCTGCTGCCTTTGTTCCGCAAAAACTGCATTGAAGGTATTACAGCTAACGAAGCTGTTTTAAAACGTTACATGGAAACAACGATCGGAATTGTAACGGCTCTCAATCCAGTTCTTGGCTATGAAAAAACAACAGAACTGGCAAAAGAAGCACTTAAAAGCGGCAAGGGTATACTAGAACTCATACGGGAAAAGAAATTGCTGACTGAAGACCAACTCAAGAAATTAATGGATCCTGCTGTTTTAACCGGGCAAAAGGAACTAAAATAAACAGGCCTTCTAAAATTGGCTATGAGAACTTTACTAATTAAGAATAGAAGGCAAATATATACTTCGCTGCGACCAGTAAGTTTACTGGTGGCAGCGATTTTTTATCTCGCACAACATTCCTTTTGCCAGGAAGAAAAAAAGACCGTACCCAATGGAACCGATGGCCTGGTACTTACTGTTCCCCCTGCTGATTCGGTAACAAAAAAATTGCCTCCCAATGAATTTGTTGGAGCGTTTTCCACATTAAAACTCGGTATGGGTTATATCCTGGATTATGCTGCATACAGCCAGGATGATGTATTTAAGCAGCAAATGGATTCTGCGAATTTAGATGTTGGCAAGTCAAAATTGGAAACGAGAGATTTCCGAATTATGGGAAGTGGTGTGCTTAAAACCAAACGACCTATCTCCTGGAAATTTGCTTACATGTATGATGGTGATGATAAGGTATGGATGATTCGTGAAACAGGCGTCACCATTGGCATGCCAGAGTTGGCAGGGCATATCTTTATTGGTCGTACGAAGGAAGGATATTCAATGGTAAAGGTGATGAATGGCCACTCGCCCTGGACTGCTGAAAGGCAGATGGCATTAGACGTGGTTCCCATTTTGGCTGATGGTATCAAATGGTTTGGGTACCTGCCCAAACAACGAATATTCTGGAACCTCGGCTACTTTAACGATTTAATTTCTAAAGGGCAGGGGTTTTCAACTTATAAATCTCAATTTTCAGGCAGGGTAGGATGGATGCCTTTGTATGATAAAGCGTCTCATAAAGTAATTCACTTTGCCACAAATATCCGGTATGGTAAGCCATTGGACGGTAAGATTGCTTTAAAGTCGAGGCCTGAATCAAATCCTTTTCCCCAAATAATCAATACAGGATCATTTCAAACTGACAATTCATACCACATAGGAGCAGAGTTATATTATAGCAATGCGAGATTTTTGATAGGTTCCGAAGTGATGATGCACAGTTTCCAATCGAAAGAGTTTGAAGATCATAAATTCTATGGGGGAGATGTAGTTGTAACGTATTTGCTGACGGGTGGGAAGCGTCCTTACAATACAGTGGGAAGCTTCTTTGGATTTATACAGGTACAAGATCCTGTAACTAAGGGAGGCTGGGGCGCCTGGGAAATTGTTGTACGCGCCTCCACACTCGACCTGGATGATGGCTCTATCAAAGGGGGTAAATTCTTTCGCATCACACCAATGGTCAATTGGTATATGTCAAGAAATTTCAGGCTTGAATTCATTTATGGTTATGGTGTACTTAACCGGTATGGCCTCGAAGGAAAGCTTCAAATTTACCAGGCACGACTACAAATATCTGTTTTGTAGAGTTTCACGCCAAGCTCGCAAAGCTGAGGTTGGAAGATGCAAAGAATTTCTAGGCGACTTACGTTCTTACTTTTGTGCCTTTGCGTGAAACTCTCCGGGCTCGGTTTTTGTGACATAAGGTATAAAGACTCTTCATGAAAATTGTTGGCATTATCCTGATAATACTAGGCATAGCAGTATTTATCTTCCAGGGTGTCAGGAGCACGAGGAAAGAAAAAATAATTGATGTTGGTCCGTTAGAAATTAGCAAGAAGGAGGAACGAAGTGACGACTGGCAACTTTATGCCGCGGGAGGTATTGCGGTAGTTGCGGGACTTATATTGGTAATTACAAGCCGTGGAAGACCCGCAAACTGATAAACTGCCTGACTTGAAATTTGTAGTAATTTTTTTTACATCATCGGTATCGGGCGTCGCCTGTAATAGATTCTGTCAGCAAGTTTTACGAAATAATATTCATTTTTGTTTTTTGTATCGTCAGAAAATTCTCTTTCTCTCAAGGCAAAATCATAGATAACTTCCGTTACGCCAAACAATGTAATTGTTATAAATGTAACGTTGCTATCGGGAATTTCCCCCGTTCGGCTATTATTATAAGTGACTTCGACTGACGAACCCAGGGAAGTGATTTTATTTCTCATTTCTTTGTTCTGCACATCTTTGGCAAGAAAGTTATCTTCAGTTTCGCCGTATGTAACTAAAACTGCAAATCCAGCCGCTTCTTTTATGAGTGCGGTGTTTTGCGAAGCATAAAAAATCTTTGATTTGTCGGTAGATTTTTTCCCCAGTACACAGCCAGTAAAAATAGTAGTGAATATTATAGGTAATAGAAAAAGGACCTTTTTCATGTTACATGTATTTTGAAAGGCGACCTACTTTATAGATTCTTATCCGCACCCTTAAAACTTGTAACCAAAATTAATTAAATCGGTAATAAAAAATGATAGAAATTGCCGATGTTATTTATCAACTGGTTTAGTTCTCCCTGAAATTGATTGATGATGTTCTAATTCTCTCTGAATAATTTGATTCCCTTTTTTTCTATTAGATTTTCGTTTGTGTGATTTATTTTTTGCTGTGTTCCGATTTTTATCGCTTTCAAAATGCATATGACCATATGAAAGTGATGAACCCTGCCTGATCATTATTCCATTCCAAACACAATTTTCATCCCCGCAATTATGCTTTGAATAATCGCCAAAGTTTCTATGTTTAATTTTTTTGTCGGCTAATATTTTCTGTTGATTTTTTCGGACGTTTTCCCAAAGTTGTCGTTCATCCCCTTGCGTCAATTTTAACCCTAAAGTAGACACTTCAATAAAGGTTTTAGGATCTTTAAGTTGTAAAAAGTCAAATGTCTTTTTAAAAATTTTATGGGCGTATTCTCTGACCTGTATTTTTTCTTCAGGACTTATATTCTCATTTTCAATTAATGAACGATAAAGTCCCAGTGTATTAAAGTCTTCACACTTTTTATAATTATCAATATAAAAAAAGTATTCCTTTAGAGTTAACCTATTGAATTTTTTACCGATTTCCATTTGCCAATATACGTTTGGTTCGTCTTGAATAACCTGGTGAGTTAAAAAATGCGTCCACCTCGCTCTCGCTCTGTTTCCCGCTCTTTCTCTATTAATTGAAAGGAGAGCCCACTAACGCACTGGCGGTTTCCAAAACCACTCTGCATTAGAAATATTATTAATCACGACGTTTCTTCCAATATACGCCCCGTAAATTTCCTTCCTGCTTTCCCGTTTTTTTGGATGATTTAAAGGTACGAGGTACACATACTCTACCGTATGCTGTTTGTTCTTTGATTCGTACCCAAACTCATTACTTAAGGGGCTATAAAGCATGTAAAGATTTTTGGCCATATACTTCATCAGGTAGTAGGACTTGACGGTAGAACTCCGGTGATTCCAATTTGCATCCGGGTTTACAATCATGGGTTTGCCGGTAATGAGGCGATCGCGCACTTCTGCAATGCTCAATAGTTCACCATTTTCATCCATAACATAAGCATCGTGCGTGGGATCCACCCATATCCATTTCTTTTGGGAAGACAGGTATACGGCATTGATAACATGTGAATCGTGATCATTTCCCGCGCTATCCAATGGCAGGCAGTATACTTTTCGGGACGCCCAGCCCATAGCCAGGTAACATTCATTTAGCGTGGTGGAAAGCTCTCCGCAGGATACACCGATTCCTTTTTGCATGGCGGTGGTGATAATCGTTCTTGCATTCACTTCTTCGATACCACTCTCAATGCTGCCGTCGTGCTTTACGGTGTTGTGTACCCAATGTAAAATATTTAACAGGCGGGAGACTTCAGTGCCAAAGCCCGCAATTGAATCAAGTTTGAAGTCTTTGCGAAGTGCTGCCAGCTCAGGATGATTGGAAGATTGGTATTGAAAGTTTTGGAGCGATACCCTTTCCTCCGGGTTATAAGCATCCCATTTTTTTAAAATTCCAATATAGTCTATGCCTTCTTTGGGCTGTGCCCACACACTTAGTACAACAAATAAGAAACAGTGGAAAAATAATAATTTCTTTATCATAGAGTAAAGGTTATGTGTGTCGGTGATGTGGCTAAACAGAAGTTATTAAGCAGATCCATGTTGGATCAGTTGGAATAAAATTATTGCATTTTTACAATAAGCAGTAGAATTCAGTAACCACCCCCTGCAAAGTTTAGTGTGTCATATAATTACTTCTATCTATTTGAAAATAAATCAAAAGTGTTTTATAGAAAATGATAATTTCAGTAATGGTATTTTCAATTATGAAAAGGAGCTCATTATTTATCGCCACTATCTTACCCTCCTTCATATACGGTCAAATAAATTATACGGGCAGTGTTGTTAATAAACGGAACGGCGAGAAGATACCTTTTGCATCCGTGGGTCTCATAAAAGAGAATACAGGGATCAATGCTGATGAATACGGATATTTTTTGCTCATATCAAACAAAAATATTGCGGCAGATACGTTAATCGTGTCCTGTGTTGGCTTTAAGACTTTCAAACTTCCTTTAAACAAACAGGTTAATGAAAATTTATTGATAGCATTGGACGAAAAGAATAGTGAATTAGGAGAAGTTATTATTACAAGCGGAAAATACGTCACGTCGACAATATTAAATGAATTTTCGAACTGTGGTAATAGTTATGTCGGTTCAAGCGGTTACCAGACACAATTAGCCCAGCACTTCCAGGCACCGATGAGAAATAGTCTTTTGGGTAATGTGAAAATATGCAGGATGCATATTCCCTTTTTATCACCGGAAAAAGCGAGGTTCCGCATAAGGATTTATGATATGGATAGTATCACTTTAGGCCCGGGTAAGGACCTATGCAACCAGGTGATTGAGGTGAAGTCGGGCGAGAAGAACATTTCGATTGACATGGAGAAGTATAAGCTCAGAATTCCAGGTAGGGACTTTTTTGTGGCAATAGAGTGGCTAAAGATTCCATTCAATGAAAATAGGCGAAAGACCAAAATGGCGGACGGCCGCGTTATTGAAACGATTACTTATAGGCCGAGTATCGGTTGGACCGACAATCAAGGTGCCAAAATGGAAGCATGGATGCTTGACTATAAAGGTAACTGGAGGCCGATGTTTAATTCGAATAACAAAACGAGCGTATCCATCTCGGTTGAGTGTCTAACGCAAAAGACGCCAAATTAATATCTGTTTGAAATATTTATTATTGTCACATCATTTGCGTATTTTTTTATGCGTGATTCATTTCGCGCAGATTGCGCGGATTTAGCAGAACACGCAAATAGTTCCAAAAATCAGCGCTATCTGCTCCATTCGCGAGATCTGAGCGACATGGACCTCGAAAATTTGACCACCTGGGAATCGTTAGACCGATTAGGCAAATAAAAAATATCATCAAATACTTATGCACCGAACACTTTTATTACTACTTATTTTAATTCTACCTTCTGCTATGCATGCATGCATTTGTGCGGAAATCAGGACACTAAAAGAGGACGTGTTGTCATACACTTTTATCGCGCGTATTCAAGTCCAGAAAACATTCCTGACGGAGGATTCCGGCTTCGATGGCAATATCAAGGTGTTTTTTAAAAGGGTAAATCACGAAATTAAAATCCTCGAGCTTTTCAAAGGAGATTCTATTAAGACATTAGTAGAGTATGATGTAAGCTCTTCCTGCGAGATCGGTCTTAAAGAAGGAGAGGAGTGGATTTTGTTTGCGCAACGCCATACCGTCACCGAATCTTATTTTATTGCTGCATGTAATCCGAGCATGCCATTTATGAATGCCCGTGGTGAAAAGAATTGGAAGTTGCAAAAACGCATTAAAAAAGAAATACGGAGATCTGCTCTTTCAAGCAAAGGTGCAAAGAGGCAAAGTCGGAAAGAAGGGTTTATATCCTTATTAAGCACCTTTGCAGCTTTGCCTCTCTGCGCCTTTGCGTGAAACATCACCTCAAAGCCAGGCAAAGTATTAACCAAACTAAAAGGACAATGAACACCGGGTCAACCGGCAACTGACCCAAGGCCTGGTACTTTGTTTTGGGTTTTAATATAACCAGAGCAAAAAACAGAGATAGTACTGCTGAAGAAATACTTGCAATTATTGCAGCGTTTGATCTTTTGAAATCCACCTTATTCCTGCAGGCAAGGGAGAAATAGCTTTTTCCTTGCTTTGACAAACCGTAAATTTTTGAATAGTTGGCAAACCAGTTGCGCCTGAAAAACTTACTTTCATCCGCTTTTTTTATTTTTATCGCAACAGTATCTCCCTTTTTGAAATTTGACAGGATGGAGTCATTGGTTATACACTGATATTCTTCATACGTCAGTTGAAACACCCGTTCAGTGCTTTCAAACCTGAAGCTTATGGATGGCGGGCTTGATTTTCCTCCGCCTGGATCGTAATGCGCGTCTTCCGAAAGAACAAGATTGTCAATTGTTGTCAAATCACTTTCATTCAAATGTTTCCAGTCAAAAAAGTAAAATAGTGGAATTGTAACAAGGAAAATTACAAATGCCCACCACATTAAGTTTCTCTTGCTTTTATTAAAGTCGTTCAACAGGGATTAAGTTTTACTTTTAATAGCTAAAATATAGTTGGAATAGAGTTTTAATTAGCTTATAGGGATAAAGTACAGTTAATATTTGTCGTATTCTTTTAACGGATTAAAGTTCATATATCTGGCAAACCTGGCTTTATTTGTTGGGTCCTGGAATATTATTTTTTCATCCCCTTTCGTGTTATAAGTCCTAACTGTTAATCCATCGGATAAGCTTACGCTTGCGAACTCTTTTAGGCTGTCGCCGGTAATTTTTAAGAAGACAGTTGTACAGTCACCAGAAACCAGGAATGCGTCAATACAGTTAAGTTCTTTATTATAAAGCATGTTGGGGTATTCCTGGGAGTTCTTCAAGCTTATGAGTTGGTCCTTAGCCCGGTTATAAATAAAAAGTCGCCTTATTTCATTAGCGCCCCTTGCTGCAGTCGCCGAAATATAAGTCAAGTCGTTTAGCCCGTCATTGTTGAAGTCAGACAATTTAGGGTCAAGCCCCAAGATGCCATCTTTTTCATAGCCGTATCTGTTTTTAAGGGTCCATTTCCCATTTTGCTTTGAGTAAAATTTAACCACCACGTAAAAACTATCAGCCTTTCTATATTTTGAAAGTTCAATCTTGTTAAATTTCCTTTTCCCAATGTTTACGCTATCAACAAAAAATTCTTCGAGTGATACGGTGTCCTTTTCTATGGTAGGGGTTGGTTTTACATTTTGTAAAATATCAACTGTACTACGCACAGGAATCGCAGAATTTGACCCATAGCGAAACGAGAGCAACAAAATGAATGAAAGTTCTATTAGCCTTTGCATAAAGCGTTTGCCCGTTTAATAATATTGTACTTCATCATGCGCTATTTTTTCAATTCAAATAGATATTTCCTGCTATCAATCCTGTCAATATATAAAGTCATATCCTGGTTTAGAATATAAAACTTAAGAGTGGTTGGATCAAATGGAAAGGATTGGCTTACAAATCTGCAATGTTCTCCATTAATAACATCTGTGTAAACCAGGTATGATTGAATTACGTTTTCCGTGGTAGTTGTCTCAATGGAAGCAAGTGTGCCGGGTGCAAATAATTTTACAGCGCTCATATTCTGATCTTCCACCTCGTGGGAAAAAGACCCGCTTTTGAATTCGCATTTATCAATATCTACTATGATCCTTATAGCGTTTGATTTCAGTTTTTCAGTCTCCGAACTTACATGTCGATCTACCATGTTTGTTAACCTAGTGGCCGCTTTATACACTAGCCAGATGCCCAGCATACCTAAAATGAAAAAAGCGATATACCATACGGTCGGATAAGGAATTACATTTCCATGGTAGCGCCTGAAAAATATTGTGCCCAGCGCACCCACAATAAGTAAAATAACTCCGAGAAGGGTTCTCATATGTTTATGTAGGTATTAATAATAAGTCAGTTTTTTACATTGCCCGGAACTCCTTAATGTGTTGAGTTTTTGTGTGATATTGTGTTTGAAAAGTTGCCCAGCTAAATATAGAAATATGAATTTGATTCACAAAGGCAGGCCGTGACCCATAACTCAATCTTAACGACGTCCGAACAACTTTGATAGCAGTCCCTTCCTGGTTTTTTTTTCAAAAGCCCAAAGCACTTCATCGTTATAGCGAACAGCATTATCAATGTCAGGGCCAAACTTGCCCCATGCAAAACCGCTCATATTTGGTTTGGATCGCAAATCAGCGATAACAAAGTTGTCGGGCAAAGTCACTGCAAAATTGTTTAGCGCTGCGTCGCCAGAATTCCTGGCTTGTTCAATATCAATGAAACCGTTATCTTTTTGCCAGATGTCCATTACTATTTTTTCGTGAATAATGTCAAGTCCTGATTCTGGGCCATCATTATAAAATTCCTGAACGTGTTTTATAAATTCAGCCAGATCTTTCGAGTGTTTGACAACAACAGCAGGATCATGGCATACGTAGAATACCGTTCCCCAATTTCCTTTACTGTCAATATCCAGTATCCAGAAATTGCCAAATCCATCACCCGCAAGTTGCACGGAAAAAGGAAAAATATTTTCAAAACCAAATTGTCCAACGGCATCAAAAGTGACTTCGTCGAGTGCAGGAAGCTCAAAACCGCTTGCAAAGCTCAAAAGTTCTCGAATGTCGACTGGCAGGTATTTACCTGGCAACTGATGAGCCAGTTGGCTAATTTGTTCACTTGTTAGGCCGGGTTTTAATGCTATTTGGTAACCTTCTCCTGTGACAAATTGATCTTTATGAAACGATTTTAATTGTTCGAGTGCTGACATTGTTTCTCGTTTGATGTTTGGTAAATGTATTAAAACACCCATTTTAATAATGTCCATAAACCCACAATAATGGCAAGTAGAATTATTGCCAATGCAATAAAGCAGCCAACGGGAACAAGTTTTTCCACGAAGCCCTCTTTGTAATTTGTTTTGTTAATTTCTTCAAGTCCTTCGTTGATAGGTTTAACGTATTGAATAAAGATGTCACTTTGTTCGTCAACCCACTTGTCATCATAGGGGAGAGGGATTATATTTTTTTCTTCAGTAGGGATAGTATCGTCTGCCTGAGCTGCCCCTTTCAGGAGCTCTAAAGCAAAAAGTTTTAACCCGTCCTTGTTTGCTCGGATATAGCTTTCATCAGCACCTCCACCATACTGGTAGATTCCAAATGATGCATTGTCTTTTGAAACGTCCGCTTCAAGTTTGGCCAGGAAAGCCTGGAATTCGTTATGCGTCAAGGGAGTGTATGTTT
>CBFGXP010000119.1:0-11942 GCA_965652775.1 uncultured bacterium | reverse complement strand
TAACGCAGGAGCCATTAAAAAAATTTATATCAAGATAGACAGGCAAATAACTCTTCCACAGACGACTGACCAGGTAGAATATGCAACGGCGTCGGATTCGTTTGCCAGGAAAGTTAAGCACGTTAATACAGGTCAGGAAATGACAAATTTTGTTTATGACCAGTTGATTGTGTTTCCCGGAGATCCGCTCACAGGGGTCGCATCCCTTGGATTGGGGTTGCTCTTTGGCCCGAACGGTAAAGTTTATTATATCAAAGGGAATGAAAGAAAATTTGCCAATATGGTAAAAGAATTGACCCGGGCGAAAAAAAGATCAGTTGAAAATAAAATACCAGAAAATTAATACGGAAACCAAATTATATAACTATAAAACCACCGATTATGAAAAAAATAATCCTGACAACAATGCTGATCTTCCTGATTAGCCAGGTTATTTTTTCCCAGACCCAAACTACGACGGTAACTGGAAAAATAACTAATGAAAAAAATGAGCCATTAATTAACGCAACGGTTAAAGTAAAAAATGGAAAGGAAAGGGCCATGACCAACGAACAAGGTGTATTTGTTTTATCGATCAGCTCTCTTCCCGTTATCCTTATTGTCTCAGCCACTGAACATGATGAAAAGGAAATTTCGGTAGCAAGTGCTGATGAAGTTTCGATCATTCTTCAGTCTAATGAAAAAACACTGGGAGAAGTTGAGGTCCATGCCAACGGCGATGCACGGCTGAAAGGAAAAGTTATGGACAAAGCAATTTCTTATGAAATCCAAACAAAGAGGGATTTTAACCAGTCACCCTCTGATGCTTACGGAAGCCTTTTAACAAAAAAAGGTCTTGATGTTACTGTATCCAGCATCACTTACAAAACATACAGTACCAGAGGATTTAATGGCAGCGGAAGCTCAAGGGTAAATCAATTGATGGATGGCATGGATAACCAAGCCCCTGGTCTGGGTTTCTCAGTCGGAAATTTTGTGGCCCTCTCGGATCTTGATATTGAAAGCATAGAAATACTTCCAGGTGCGTCCTCAGCCTTATATGGACCGGGTGGTGTTAATGGCACTATTCTAATAAACAGTAAGAATCCATTCAAAAGCCCGGGACTTTCCCTGCAAATAAAAAATGGAATTACGGATGTTGGTAAAAAACAGAGAGATAAGATCGGTGGCTACTATGATTATTCTTTACGTTGGGCAAAAAACTTTAATGACAAGTTTGCTTTTAAGATCGGTGCCCAATACATACAGGCCAATGATTGGCTTGCCAACGATACTACCAATTATCTCCGTAGTGGCGCCAGCGGAAAAGTAGTTCCTGGTACGAGACAAACTGATCCTAATTATGACGGAGTTAATGTGTATGGGGATGAAACATCATTAAATATAAAAGCCATTGCAGGTCAAATGGTCCCAACATATCTACCGCCGCAAGCACTGCCACTTGTTCCGGATGTAAATGTTTCCCGTACTGGTTATAACGAAATTGATGTAATTGATCCTAAAACTAAAAATCTCAAGCTAAACGGTGCATTGCATTATAAATTTAAGGGCGGTGTTGAAGCTATTCTTGCAGGTCATTGGGGAACGGGAAATACCGTTTATACGGGAAACAATAGATATGCGTTAAAGGATATAAAAATAGGTCAGTATAAATTTGAATTAAAACACAACAACTGGTTTCTGCGTGGGTATACTACACAAGAGGATGCAGGCGAAGCCTATACAGCAACAGTGACTTCCCAGTATTTTAATGAAGCATGGAAACCCAGTGGGCTTTGGTATCCTGAATATATTGGTGCATTTGTACAAGCCAGAGGTGGTGGCGCTTCCGAATCAATGGCACACACTATTGCCCGTAGTTATGCTGATCGAAATCGTCCAGCGGCAGGTTCAACTCAATTCAAACACATGTTTGATTCAGTAAGAAATGTTCCTATTTCGAAAGGAGGAGGACTCTTTGTAGAAAATTCGCAACTCTGGATGGGCGAAGGACAATACAACTTTTCAGATAAAATAAAGTTTGCTGAGGTGATTGTTGGTGGCAACATAAAAAAATACATCCTGAGCTCAGAAGGCACATTGTTTATTGACCAGATCGGATCGCCTATAAAAATAAATGAATGGGGCGTTTATGCACAGGCTACAAAAAAACTATTCTCCGATAAATTAGTGTTAGGTATTTCGGGCCGATATGATAAGAATGAAAATTTTGAAGGCAAGTTCACTCCACGGTTTACTTCGTTGTTCAAACTGTCTGAAGGCCATAACCTTCGTGCATCCTACCAAACAGCTTATAAGTTTCCCACTACCCAGCAACAATGGATAAAGCTCAACGTAGGAAATGTTGTTCTTCTTGGTGGTCTTCCCTGGATACTTGACACGATGAATGTTAAGGCTTTCCCAACCTATGTATACAATCCTTCAACGCCACCAGCGCCTTATACTTATGAGGCATTAAAACCAGAAAGCATGAGTTCGTTTGAAATCGGGTACAAAGGATACATCGATAAAAAACTTTTGATAGATGCGTATGCGTATTTCGGGAAGTACACTAATTTTCTTGGTCGCATCGTGTTATTGCAACCAACCAATAATAACAAGCTTTACTCAATTGTTACCAACAGTGACAATGAAGTAAAAACTTGGGGAGCCGGTATCGGTTTCGATTATAGAATGGCAAAGAACTTTTTTTCTTTCCTCAATGCTTACACCGATAATCTTACTGATGTTCCAAGCGGTTTCCAGGCGGGTTTCAGCACGCCAAAATACCGCTTGAATGCGGGATTTGGCAATAGTGGTTTGGGCAAAAAGAAGGTAATTGGATTTAATGTTAACCTGAGATGGCAGGACGAGTTTTACTGGGAAAGTGGTGGCCTTGCAGATGGCACAGTAAAAGCATACACCACACTTGATGCCCAGGTGAATTATAAATTGCCAAAAATAAAATCAATGATAAAACTTGGCGGTACCAACGTCACAAATAAATATTATCAAACCGGGTTTGGTAACCCATACATAGGAGGAATGTACTATCTCAGTTTTGCCTATAACATCTTGTAACGACTAAGCCCATTTAGCTCATTTAATAGTCACAATAGCCATCCCGCAAACCTGGCTTCAGGCGGGAACGGGATGGTTATGCCTAAAAAACATGATCTATGACACCATATAATCTATCACTGATCACCCTGCTAAGCATAACGATCAGTTTAAATGCCCAGGAACAAAAATTAGAATACAACATCAAAAGAAATGGCGATATAGTTGGAAACATTCAATTCATGCAAAGCACTGCAGGATCCAGAACTGTTTTAACAATGGAGTCAGAAGTGAATACACGTTTCATTCTCAATTTTAAAGCTAAAACACGAGAAGAAACAATTTATGATAACGGGATCATGACCTGGTCATCGATCTTTCGAAAACTTAACGGGAATGTAAAAGCCGATAAGAAGACAAAAGCTGTTGGTAATGCATATGTCATTTTCAAAGGAAGCAAAACGGAAACCCTACAGCATTATCCTATTCGCTATAACATGTTAAGCATATACTTAACCGAGCCGCTGAAAGTTTCAAAAGTTTATTCGGACAATTTTCAACAGCAGATCGATATTCAAAAAATTGCTGATCATCATTATAAAATAAAGTTTCCTGATGGCAACTACAATGAATACTTCTATGCAAACGGGATATGTGCAAGAGTAGAAATTCATCATAGTATGTACAGGGCGACGATCGAACTGAGATCATAAATAACACGTCACTTAAAAAAAATGAACATGAAAATTTTAGTAACTGGAGCCACCGGGTATATTGGTTACAAACTGGCGATGGAAGCTGCCAGGAGAAATTATACTGTTCATATACTGGTCAGGGACCTGCGATCACCACTGTTACCTGTTCATCCAAATATAAAAACATTCAAAGGTGATATAACTGATAAAGGATCTGTGATAGCTGCGATAAAAGGCTGTGATAAAGTGATGCATGCTGCCGCTATTGCGAAACTCTCAGCAAAGGACAACAGTATTTTCTATTCCGTCAATGTGGAAGGCACCCGGAACATTTTGGATGCAGCGCTGACTGAAGGTGTTAAGAAATTTGTGTTTACAAGCTCCGGCGCTGTTATCGGTCCATCGGGTAAATATCCAATGAGTGAAAACGATCCACGTATTGTTGCATTTGAAAATGATTATGAGATCTCAAAGCATTGGGCGGAAGAGCTGGTTAAGGAATATTGCCGCAGGGGTTTGTTTGCAATAATAGTAGCTGCACCAAGAGTATATGGGCCTGGGCATGACTGCAATGGCAATACAATGAATGCGCTGCTGAAAAATATCCTGGTCATGCGCCTTGCGTTCGTTCCATCTTGCGATAACGTCGTAGCAAATTATGCTTTTGTTGATGATGTGGTGAATGGCCATTTTCTTGCAATGGACAAAGGCTTAGGTGGTGAAAAATATATTCTTGGGGGTGAAAACCTAACCTACAGATCTTTCTTCCAGACAATAAAACAAAACACGGGTAAGAAGATCCGGCTCATTCGCATCCCGAAAGTGTTGATTAAGTTCTGGAGTTTTCTCTACATGTCTGTTTGCAGTTTACTCGGAAAAGAAACTCATATATCTCCTAAGGTAGTCGATCGCCTTGCACAGAACCGTGCACTTAATTGCAATAAAGCAATAAAGCAATTGGGTTACTCAATTACTCCTTTTGCTGAAGGCATACAAAAAACCATCCTCCATCTAAAAAATAAAAATTATGCGTAACAAAATTTTTGCACTGATCACCGGTGCCAGCGAGGGATTTGGTAAAGCGATGGCGTTGGAATGCGCTGGCCGTAATATGAATCTTGTACTTGTTGCTTTGCCAGGCTCAGGTCTCAGCAGCCTTGCTTGTTTTATTGAAAGAAATTACAATGTAAGTGTGCTATACTTTGAACAGGATCTTTCAAAACGGGAAGAATGTCTTCACCTTTTTGAAAAAATAAAAGAGAATAAAATATCTGCGAATGTACTGATCAACAATGCAGCTCTGGGTGGGACACATTTCTTTGAAGAAAAGGATCCCGAATTTTATTACAAGCAAATTGAACTAAATGTACTGGCGCCAACATTGCTAACACATTTGTTTCTCCAAACACTCGAAAAAAACTCTCCATCGCATATTTTGAATGTCGGAAGTCTCGCCAGCTTTTTTTCTCTTCCGAAAAAAGGAGTGTATGGAGCCACTAAATCTTACCTCGTCTCCTTTTCAAAAAGCTTACGAAGAGAATTAAAAGCAAAAAATGTTTCTGTCAGCACCGTGTGTCCCGGTGGAATGAACACGACTCCTATGCTGATCCTGCAAAATAAAAACATGAAGGGCCTGGGACGCTGGTCGATAATGAACCCTGAAGAAGTAGCGAGGATCGCAATAGATGGAATGCTTGCCGGAAAAGAATTGATCATTCCGGGTTTTTGGAACAGGATGTTTATGCTCTTCGATAAACTAATGCCTAAATGGTACAAGGAAATACTTATCAACAAAACCATGAAGCAGTCAAAAGCAATTAATAACCCCGTGATCTTTTCCATGCAGAGTTTAAAACCAGCAGCCTGACTATTTATTATAAACAAAAAAACCAAAATTATTTCATGTTAAATATAGATACGATAGGAGCTCCTGTACTGGCTTTATTAACGCTAATCGAATTGATGATAAGCCTGGTGAACAGGGAAGGAAGCCGGTTAAAAGATATGTTAGCCAATATTTGCCTCGGCTTCCTGGTAATATTCACCGGTTTCTTCATGAAAGCTGTTGCACTGTTTGTGTATTCAATAATTTATTCAATAGCACTCATAAAACCTGAAAGCTCCGTCCTTTTATGGATAACCGCATTTTTTCTTTGTGATCTTGTCCTTTATATCTATCATTTTCTTAGCCATAAAACCAGACTGCTATGGGCGGCACATGTTGCCCATCATTCATCATTACATTATAATATATCTGTGGGGTTCAGAATAAATTTCATTCACCTCTTCTACCGTTTTCTTTTCTGGGCCCCTTTATGTCTTATTGGTATCACGCCTGAAATGATCCTTTTCCTCGAATCACTCACAGCCATTTGGAATTTTTTGATACATACCGAAAAGATAAAAAAACTCGGTTTCCTTGATCTGATATTTAATACTCCTTCTAATCACAGGGTACATCATGCAAGTAATCCCGAATACATTGACAAAAATCTTGGAGGTATCCTGATCATCTTCGACCGCTTCTTTGGCACTTACGCCAAAGAATCTGTTAAACCTGTTTATGGCATTACCCATAATATTTATACTCACAATCCCGGAAAAGTCTTAACACATGAATATAAGAATGTATTCAATAGCGTTTCAAAAATCAAGGGATTGAGAAACAAGATCAGGTTTCTCTTTTCGAAACCTGGTGATAACACTATTCTTACCCGTGCGATCAAAACAAACGAACGGGAAGAACAAACTAATATATATTATTCACCGCTAAATAAAGCTATATGATATTATATCTTTTAGGCTTACTCAGCTATTACAAATTGGCTAATAGGCCTGTACCCGCAAGCATATGTCTTCTTTTTTTCGCTGTAATAACAGTACCTCCAACGGCAACACTCTATTTCCTGCTAAACAAACACTGGATCTTCCAGCTACTTGTTTTTGCAGGGGGTCTTTTCTGCTGGACCTTTATAGAATATTTCTGCCATCGATTCCTGATGCACGGAAAAGAGAAAGAAGACTATAGAAAAAGTCATCACTTTGTCCATCATTCAAATCCCGGTGTAATTTTCACCAACAATCTTAAAAGAACTTTTTATTCCCTGGTTGCTTTGACGTTTATCTGCCTTGGATTTACTTACAATTATTATTTGCTTTGGCCCGCGGGTATAATAACCGGGTTTGCTCTATATAATTTCGTACATCTGTTTCTTCATAAGCATTGGGCATCGCATTGGCTCAAGAAGCTGCAGCAATTTCATATGCAGCACCATTTCGGTCAGACAGAAAATTGTTTTGGCGTTACCAACATGTTGTGGGACTGGATCTTTAATACAACTGTCAAATCTGAGAAAACAGGAAGTATAAAAGCCACAGAATTATACTATGGCAAATCGGGCAAAAGGATCAATCACCAATAAAAAATCAATATGAAATTCAAATCAAAAAACAATTCTGATTTCTTTACAGAACTCATCAAAAAAGTTGATGACTATATTGATGCGAAAGGCGGTAACAGGTTTGGTGATCATAAAATCTATCTGAAAGGCCTGTTTCTTGTCGCCCTCTATTGCTGCAGCTATATCCTTTTACTTAGCCGCAATTTTAATGCGTTCGCATCCGCTTTATTGGTGATCGCGATGGGACTGACCGGCGTAATGATCGTATTCAATATTGTTCATGATGCTTCCCATAAAGTTCTTTTTAAAAATAAAACATACAACAGGCTCGCCGCATATTTCGGTGACCTGATGGGTATGAATTCCTATATCTGGAATATCCGCCATAATATCCAGCATCACACTTTTACCAATGTGGCCGGTGGAGATGTCTTATTGGACAGCATTCCCTTTATCCGCGTCAGTCCGCAGCAAAAAAAGTTTTTGATACATAAATACCAGGTAGTTTATGTTCCATTGCTTTATATGTTGTACTCCATTTTCTGGGTTTTCTTTATCGATATTAATATGTTCAAGCAAAAGAACATGGGGAACTATAAAAATATCAGCCATGCGTGGCAGGAATGGGTTAAACTTTTTTGCTTTAAATCGTTTTATCTTTTTTACATGATAATCTTCCCCGCATTTATCATTAATATTCCCTTATCGACAGTGCTTGCAGGATTTCTTATATATCATATTGCGGCCGGGATGTTATTATCATTGGTTGTTGTACTTGGTCATTGTGTAGAAGGAGCCGAGTATACAGCGCCGAATGAAGAGGGAATTATAGAAAATTCATGGATGCAGCACGAATGGAACGCTACTTATGACTGCAATACAGATTCAAAATTACTGCACTGGATCACCGGTGGGCTGAATACACATATTGCTCATCATCTTTTTCCCAAACTATGTTACCGGCACTATTATGCAGTCACAAAAATCATTAAAGAACATTGTGCAGAACATCAGATCCACTATCCCCATTATAGTTTAAAGGCTGCTGTAATCTCACATTTTCGATTCCTAAAAATTCAGGCTGATATATAATTACGCCATGACGTATTGCCCACAAAACATTTATTAGTTTTCAATTAATCACCATATCACAAATACCTAAAAAAATTAATTATGAAAAAGATCATGACCTACATGCTATTGTTTATAATACCTGGAGCAAGTTTTTCGCAGAAAACCAATGATAGTCTTCCTGCAGTAAATACTGATTACATGGCAAAAAGTAAAAATCAGAAAAGCGCTGGATGGGTCCTATTAGGAGGAGGTGCTGTTTTAATAGGTACGGGCTTCCTGATCGGCGACAGCAAGAATTCTACTTTTGATGATGCCGCCACCGGGGCAATCTTGGGCGGCATTGGAGTTCTTTCTGCTATTGGAAGCATTCCACTTTTTATTGCATCAGGAAAAAATAAAAAGAAAGCAATGAGAGCTTCCACCTTTATAAAAAAGGAAACAGTTCCATTATTTCACAAGCAATCCTTTACGCAAAATTCTTATCCTGCCTTTTCAATAAGCTTAAATTTCTAAACCAGATTCAAAAACTTTTAAATTTTTCTAATATGAAAAAGATAATTTTTTTCACACTGTTGCTTGTATTTTCAGCAACCTCCTTTGGCCAGCCAACTTCCAACGTTTTACCAGCTGTAAATACTGACTATCTTAAAAAAAGTAAAAATCAGAAGACGGCTGCATGGATCTTATTGGGCGGTGGATTTGCTTTATCAACAACAAGTATACTGTTAGCCACCCCAAAAGCCGCAGAAGATTTAAGCTATGGTTTTGCCGGATTCTTCGTTGGTGAACCAGTTCCGCAAAATGATTATACAGCCGAAAGCATTCTCTTAGTGACAGGCACAGCTGCCATGCTAGGCTCTATTCCATTGTTTATTGCTTCCAAAAGAAATAAAAGAAAAGCCTTTGACATGTCTACGAATATTAAAATGGAAAATGCTACAACGATCCAAAAACACTCCTTTGTTCAAAGTTCTTATCCTGCTGTTGTTCTAAAAATAAAGTTATAAAACCACTTTAGACAACTGGTATATGCTTTCAAATGCAAGCAGATGCCTTTTGCCTTTTCTGCCCCTAACCAGTACCTTTGCCTACTTTAAGAATTGGCAAAGCAATGAATATATCTTATTTATCAGAACAAGAACAAATACGCAGAGAAAAATTAGGTGATCTTTTAGGAATGGGCATCGATCCATATCCCGCAGAGTCATTTCCTGTAAATAACAATGCGGCAAATATTAAACAGCATTTTACCGATGACAATAAAGAATCATTTAAAGATGTTTGTCTCGCCGGCCGCATCATGAGCATTCGTGATATGGGCAAAGCAAACTTTGCCGTGATACAGGATTCATCAGGCCGCATACAATTATATATTAAACGAGATGATATCTGCCCGGGTGAAGACAAAACGCTATATGATATCATCTGGAAAAAATGTACTGACATCGGTGACATCATTGGTGTAAAAGGATTTGTTTTTAAAACAAAGACAGGGGAAACTTCTATTCATGTTCAGGAGCTTTCTATTCTGGCCAAGGCGCTAAAGCCGCTACCTATAGTAAAAGAAGCAGAAGGACAAACTTTTGATGCCGTCACTGACCCTGAATTTAAATATCGTCAGCGCTACGCAGATCTTATTATTAATCCTGAAGTAAAAGAAGTATTTACTAAAAGAACAAAGCTTGTAAATGCTATTCGCGAATTTTTGAACGAACGCGGCGCATTGGAAGTGGATACACCTGTTTTGCAGAGCATTCCAGGTGGCGCGGCAGCAAGGCCATTTGCTACGCATCACAATGCATTGGATATTCCCATGTACCTGCGCATTGCAAATGAGCTTTATTTAAAAAGATTGATCGTAGGCGGATTTGACTGGGTATATGAATTCAGCCGCAACTTCCGCAACGAAGGAATGGACAGGACGCACAATCCTGAATTCACGGTATTGGAATTTTATGTTGCCTATAAGGATTACATCTGGATGATGGAAACTACTGAGCAACTTCTTGAAAAAGCAGCAATAGCCGTGAATGGAACTACTATAGCTATAGTGGATGGGAAAGAAATAGATTTCAAAGCACCTTACCGTCGTGTGACGATGGCGGATGCTATTAAAGAACATACTGGCTTCGATATTAGCAATATGGGCGAAGAACATTTACGCAGTGTTTGCAAGCAACTACATATTCATGTTGATAAAACAATGGGCAAGGGAAAATTGATCGATGAAATCTTCAGCAATAAATGCGAGAAGAGTTATGTTCAGCCAACGTTCATTATAGATTATCCAAAAGAGATGAGTCCGCTCACAAAAAAACACAGAAGCAAGGAAGGATTTGTGGAAAGATTTGAACTCATGGTTAACGGAAAGGAAATCGCCAATGCATACAGTGAATTAAATGATCCCATTGATCAGCGTGACCGGTTTGAGGAACAAGCTAAATTAATGGAGCGTGGTGATGATGAAGCAATGTTTATCGATCATGATTTTCTAAGAGCGTTGGAATATGGAATGCCCCCGACCGCTGGTATTGGTTTTGGGATAGATCGCATTTGTATGTTATTATTAAACCAGCCTTCGATCCAGGATGTACTCTTATTCCCGATGATGAGACCAGAAAAGAAAGATGACGAATAAGAATGCACAGTTTATCCAGATTCCAGGTTAGTATTAGGTTTTGAAAATAATTTTTTTGTAGCTTTCTTTGTCCAACCAAAGCTAAGGCTCATCACTATACACATGAGGAAAGACAACCCGGTAATTTTTGTGCCGGGTTTTTTAATCAACATATAGATCCCTGTACAAGTTGGCACCAGGTACCACATTATAATGCGACAGGTCTGTAATCCCTTCTTTCATCAACACGTCTTCATCAATAAAACAATGCCCGGTAAAATCGGCTGATGGTTTGTTTACAATATAAAAAACCGCATCTGCAAGTATATCTGGTGTACGGCTCATTTTTGCCAATGCATCACCTCCTAATAAATTTCTTACTGCGGCCGTATCAATGGTTGTTCTTGGCCAGAGCGCATTGGAAGCTATGCGGTATTGCTTCAATTCTGCTGCCCAACCGATCGCCATCATACTCATGCTGAATTTTGTCAGGGTATACGCTACATGACCCGCCAGCCATTTCGGATTTAAATTTATTGGCGGTGATAATGTAAGAATATGAGCATTTGATGATTTCTTTAAATGAGGTATGCAGGCTTTTGTAACAAAGAAAGTTCCCCTCACATTAATGTCATGCATCAGGTCGAATCGTTTTGCTTCTGTTTGTTCAGTTGGTGTTAATGAAATTGCAGAAGCATTATTAATAACAATATCAATTCCCCCGAATTGAGTCACTGCTTTATCAATGGCATTTTGAATTTGATCTTCAAAACGGATGTCACATTGAACGGGCAATGCTTTGCCACCGGCTTTTTCTATTTCTTCGGCAGCTGAAAAGATAGTTCCTCCCAATTTGGGGTTTTCTTCTACGGATTTTGCTGCTATTACTATGTTCGCACCATTTTTAGCAAGTCGTAAAGCAATAGCCTTTCCGATGCCACGACTGGCCCCTGTAATAAAAGCCGTTTTATTATTTAAAGGCATATCAATGATTTAAGTAGTGAAGATAAGTAAAGAGGTAGCAAATTGAGTTTGATCCCTTGGTAAATCTACGAGCCTACCAGTAAAAGATGAAGTAAAAAAATGGAGCAGTTTTGCTCTTTTGCAATCCATTAA
>CBFGXP010000118.1:0-11980 GCA_965652775.1 uncultured bacterium | reverse complement strand
ACGCCTAATTTTTCCAGGTATTTTCTTGAGCGATCAGAAGAAGCATCACTCATGTGCCCCAACGTTTTTTGAGTGCCTTCCAGTAAAAAAATATTCATTTTGGAAAAATCGAGTTCAGGATAATCTTTCGGCAGAACATATCTTTTCATTTCGGCTAATGCTCCTGAAATTTCCACACCTGTCGGCCCCCCTCCCACTACTACAATATTCATCAATCGTTGTAATTCCTCTTCATTTTTTGTGGCCAATGCATCTTCAAAATTCTGAACAAGTTTATAGCGTAGTTGTAATGCTTCCACTGTTGACTTCATTGGAAACGCATGATCTTCTAACTGCTGGTTACCGAAAAAATTTGTATCAGCCCCGGTGGCCAGCACCAGCACATCATATTTCTCTTCGCCTATACCCGTTATTATTTTATTTTCCGAGGGAACTATTTGTTTAAGATCAGTGATCCTGATACGAATATTCTTGCTGTGTTGAAATGCTTTTCTTAAAGGGAAAGAAATGTTGCTGGCATCAAGACCCGCTGTAGCAACCTGGTAAAACAATGGTTGGAACTGGTGATAATTGAATTTATCAATAAGTAATACTTCAAAACCGATTTTGTTATTTAGCCTTCTTGCCAATTTTAATCCGCCAAATCCACCCCCTACAATGATTACTTTCATTCCAATTTGTTTGCTGCAAAGCTAGGTATTTTCAATATTTATTGAAAATTTAAAATTAAATGACAATTCGGTTGGCTGCTGTGGAAAGGGGACGTTGAAGAGGGCATCGCAAAAAGCGATGACACGAAAAATTAATCCTGGTATCAATATAACATTCTCACTTTAATTGTCTGTTTCACTTCTTTCAGCAGCTGCAAAGCCTTTGATGATAGCTGCCTGTCCACATCAAGCACCACATACCCTATTTCATCATTTGTTTTCAGATATTGCCCAAGGATGTTGATATTGTTTTGTGATAGTGATGTATTGATCTCTGACAGCACTCCTGGCACATTGCTATGTATATGTAAAATGCGGTGGCTGTCTTCATGCAACGGAAGTGCAAGACCCGGAACTGTGTGCGAACCCAGGGTGATCCCTTTTTCAAGAAAATTAAACAGTTTGAGGCTTACATCTTCACCAATGTTTTGTTGCGCTTCTTCAGTTGATCCGCCGATATGTGGCGTCAGAAGTACATTAGGTACATTTTGTAAAACTGACGCAAACGGCTCACCGCTTTTTTCCGGCTCATCAGGAAAAACATCTATCGCAGCACCACCCATATCTCCGTCCAGTATTGCGGCACGCAACGCTTCAGCATCTATTAATTTTCCCCGCGCAAAATTGATAAGTATGCATCCTTTCTTAAAATGTTTTAGCGTTGTTTTATTAATAAAATTTTTTGTAGCCGGAGTTTCAGGCATGTGAAGAGTAACAACATCTGAATTGGCCATCACTTCTTTTATCGTTCTTGCACTTTCAGCATTTCCCAATGGAAGTCTTGTTTGCTCGTCATAAAAAATAACTTTCATACCCAATACTTCGGCCATTACACTTACCTGCATGCCAATATTACCATAGCCGATAATACCCATGGTTTTTCCCCTCAGCTCATAACTCCCTTTGGAATCTTTTGCCCATAAACCATTATGTGCGGCTTTGTCTTTATCCGGAACCCTACGCAACAACATGATAGCGGCACCAATTACTAATTCTGCAACTGATCGTGTATTGGAATAGGGAGCATTAAAAACAACCACGCCATTTTTAGTAGCTTCTTTCAGGTCTACCTGGTTCACACCGGCACAGAAGCAACCAATGGCCTGCAATTTTTTTGCAGCATCCAAAACATTTTTTGTTATTCTTGTCTTTGAACGAATGCCCAGTATGTGGACATCCTTTATTTCTTTTACCAGGTCTTCTTCACTCAGTGATTTATTGATCTTGTCAACTTTTGTATATCCCTGGTTCCTGAAATTTTTGACCGCTCCTTCGCTGATGTTTTCCAAAAAAAGGATCCTGATTTTTTCTTTTGGGTAGCTGGTTCGTAAGGTGTCCATAAAAGAACCGTGATTTTTTTGATTTTAAGGGATTATGAAGATAAGTATGTTATCGACTTATCTACTACTATTAAACGTTCGTTGCGACGCTCCATTCATCGTTCTCTTCTCTATTCAACATTTACATTGTCACCCTGAGCGAAGGGCAGCAATTAATACAACAATCTCACTTTAATAGTTTGCTTCACTTCTTTCAGCAGATGCAATGCTTTCGTTGAGATCAGCCTGTCAACATCAAGCACTACATACCCGATCTCATCATTTGTCTTTAGATACTGACCCAGGATGTTGATCTTATTTTTTGAAAGCGTTGTATTGATCTCTGATAACACACCCGGTACATTATTATGAATATGCAGAATACGATGACTGCCTTCCTGGGGTGGCAATGCAAGCGCCGGAACAGTATGCGAACCAAACGTGATACCTTTTTCCAGGTAATTGAAAAGTTTGGCACTTACATCTTCACCAATATTTTCCTGCGCTTCTTCAGTGGAACCCCCGATATGCGGCGTCAAAATCACATTAGGAAGATCCTGTAGTGGAGTTCGAAAGCGATCGCCATTTTTTTCCGGCTCCAATGGAAACACATCGATAGCGGCACCCCCGATATTACCATCGATAATTGCTTTTCGCAACGCTTCAAGATCCACCACTTCTCCCCTTGCATAGTTTATAAGTATGGCTCCTTTCTTAAAATACTTCAGGTTATTTTTATTTATAAGCGTTTTCGTTTGTGAAGTTTCGGGTACATGAAGCGTAACGATATCAGAACGGCATAAAAGTTCTTTCAATGATTTTGCGTCTTCAGCATTGCCGAGTGGCAGTTTTGTTTCTACATCATAAAAAATAACCTTCATTCCCATCGCTTCAGCAAGGACACTTACCTGGCTTCCGATATTTCCATATCCTATAATGCCAAGCGTTTTTCCGCGTAGTTCAAAACTATTCTTTGCTTCTTTCAACCACGTGCCTTCATGTGCAGCCTTGTTTTTATCGGGTATACGACGGATAAGTATGATAGATAAGCCGATCACCAGCTCGGCTACCGATCTTGTATTTGAATAAGGGGCATTAAAAACAACTACCCCGTTTTTTGTTGCTGCTTTAAGGTCAACCTGGTTCACTCCGATACAAAAACAGCCGATGGCCTGCAATTTCTTTGCGGCATCTAAAACTTTCTTTGTTATCTGGGTTTTTGAGCGGATACCAAGAATATGGACATCTTTTATCTCTTTAATAAGGTCATCCTCAGTCAGGGCTTTGGTGATTTTTTCTACGTTAGAATACTCATGAGTACGGAAATTTTTCACCGCAGTATCACTAATGTTTTCCAGGAACAGAATTCTTATTTTTTCCTTCGGATAGCTGGTTTTTTGTGTCTCCATTTCTGCAAATATAGAGTTGTGACTATTAACAATTTGCAACAAATGGGGAAAAATAACGTTGATTAGGCATGACTTGTGCTATTATTTTTGTCTAAACTGTATTCTCATTGAAAAAACTCCTTTACCCTGTAGCGATAGCTGTTTTATTTGGATGCAACACTTCCAGTCAGCAGGCCGCAGGTCCGGCTGCTTCGCCTGTATATGACACTATCGCACCTAAACCTTTGTCTGACGAAGAGTTTCAATATTATGCCAATGTGGTTAAGAACCATTTTGAAGGCTCGCTATTGAACAGGGGATTCAATGGCCAAATGCTAATCGCAAAAAATGGTACCGTTGTTTTTGAAAAGACAGTGGGTTTCGCCGATATGAGGACCAAAGATAGTCTGAGTGAGAATACACCTTTACATATAGCAAGCGTAGGTAAAACCTTTACCGGCATGGCCGTTCTAAATTTGATGGAAGAAGGAAACTTACAGCTTGATGATACGCTTGGCAAATTTTTTCCCGGTTTCCCTTATCCCGGTATAACGGTAAAAATGTTATTGAGCCATAGAAGTGGATTGCCCAATTATCTGAATTATTTATCAGAATTAAAAGTAAAGGATACTTGCTACAGTAACCAGGATGTGTTGAATTCACTTTATATTCTTAAACCAGGTCTTGAATCCAGGTCGGGCACGAGGTTCAATTATAGCAATACTAATTATGTATTGTTATCAATGATCGTTGAAAAGGTAACAAACGAATCTTTTCCGGCTTACATGAAACGAATATTCTTTGATCCGCTTCAAATGACAAATACTTTCGTTTATGCAAACCAGGATACATTAAGACCTACCCCAAGTTTTGAATGGACGGGTCGTTTTTGGGAACCTGATCCTTTTGACTGTACTTATGGTGATAAGAATATTTATACTACTGCAAATGATCTGTTGAAATGGGACCAGGCGTTGACCAACGGGCTACTATTCAAAAAAGAAACAATGGATGCTGCATATACGCCATTAAGTAATGAAAGAAGATCTATTCACAATTATGGATTAGGATGGCGCATGATGATCTTTCCTAATGGTAAGAAATTTGTTTATCATAATGGTCGCTGGCATGGATCAAACGCAGTATTTGTAAGGTTTCCTGACGAAAATGCTACAATGATCGTTATTGGAAATAAATACAACAGGAATATTTATAACTCGGCTGCTAAAGCGTACAATATTTTTGGTAATTATTTACCTGGCCAAAGTAAACAATATGATGAGAACGCACCAGACGATAATTCCGTTGGCGAAAATTCGATAAAAGAGGAAACTCCTGCTCCAAAAACAAAATCCTCCAAAAGAAGACGGTAATCGTTTCTTTTTGAAAATTCTTCCTCAACTTTAAGTCAGAATTTTAGAAATGAAAATCTTAAATGCTGAGCAAATAAGAGCTTGGGATCAGTATACTATTGAGCATGAGCCTATCACTTCCCTTGATTTGATGGAGAGAGCTGCGACAAAATGTGTTGAGTGGCTTGAAGAAAATAACTGGTTCGTTCATTCTTTTATAATTTTTTGCGGCAAAGGAAATAATGGTGGTGACGGGCTTGCGATCGCAAGAATGCTTGCTGGCAGAGGTTGTACTGTTTCAGTTAACATTCTTGAGTTTGGGCATAAAGGAACTGATGATTTTCAATCAAATCTTGCAAAGCTTCATCAGTATCCTTCTGTTACTATTAATTTTATACAGGATGAAACAAATTTTCATTCATTCCCCAATGAAGCTGTTATTATTGATGCATTGTTCGGCTCTGGATTGACAAGGCCCTTGGAAGGTATTACGGCGAAACTTGTGAAACATATTAATGCCAGTAACTGTAAGATCATTGCTATTGATATTCCAAGTGGCATGTCAGTGGATCGATCATCAAAAGAAAATACAATTATCCAGGCTGACCATACACTAAGTTTTCAGTGTTATAAACCGGCGTTTCTTGTTGCAGAAAATGCTTTGTTTATTGGAGAATTAAATATTCTCAATATTGGTTTGCTCCCGGAATTTCTCACCAACATTAATTCCAATTTTGAATTAATTGATGGTTCGGTCATCCGCTCAATTTATAAACCAAGAAACAGGTTTTCTCATAAAGGAAATTTTGGACACGCCATGATCATTGCCGGCAGCTACGGAAAAATCGGGGCTGCGGTGTTATCAACCAGGGCTTGTTTAAGAAGCGGATCCGGATTGGTTACTTGTTTTATTCCAAAATGTGGTTATGATATTCTGCAAACGGCTGTATCAGAAGCAATGGTATTGACTGATACAAGTCCTTCTATGATCACAAAAGTTGATGACGAAGTTTCAAAGTATGATTCGATTGGAATCGGCCCCGGGTTAGGAACGTCATCAGAAACAAGAGCTGCAATTAAAGAATTGCTTTCTAAATATGTAAAACCACTTGTGATAGATGCCGATGCGTTGAATTGTTTATCTCTCGAAAAAAAATTACCTGCTCTCCCATTACATTCGATACTTACACCACATCCGAAAGAATTTGATAGATTGTTTGGGGAATGTAAAAATGATTTTGAAAGAATTGAAAAAGCTATAAACAATGCTAAGCTCCTGAATTGTGTAATTGTTTTAAAAGGTCATCATACATTTATTGCGACACCAGGAGGTAAAGGATATTTTAACAGTACGGGAAACGCCGGAATGGCAACGGCAGGTAGCGGCGATGTTCTTACAGGGATGATAACAGGCTTATTGGCGCAAGTATATTTTTCGGAAGAAGCATCTATACTTGCTGTGTATCTTCACGGTTTAGCGGGCGATATTGCCGCAAAAGAATTTTCACAGGAAGCAATGATTGCAGGCGATATAATTGATAATATTGGAAATGCATTTAAACAACTTGAAACATGAAACGATTTTTAACTCTGGCATTTTCGATTTTGGCCTTTCTTTACTCTTTTGCAAACGAAAAGGATTCTCTAATTTATTACTCATTGCCTGACAGTGTAAAGTCAGTTTCATTCCTTGCTGATATTTCAGTTAGCACTATAAACACAAAAAAGGAAGTATATGCCGGCATCCGAACCGATGTTGTAAAACTGTCATTAGAATCAGAAAAAGATGGAAAAGAAGTTGTTTTTGAATTTCCTATTGGCGCTACAGTTTTGGCAACCAGTCCTGGCGTGAAAGTTGGAAAGGATGAACTTAGTTGGAAGCACAACTGGGAGGAGAATAAAGAGTACCGGCTAATGATTGCTACCGCCGGTGATTCAGCAGGAAATTTTGCATTATATACCGGCTATATTTTTTTGCCAAATGAAAGAAAATGGAAATTGCTGGGCACCTGTAAAATTTCAGGACAATGGAATACTTTAAAGCAACCGGCAGTTTTTTATTCACTGACAAAAAAGCACCCGTTACAAATAGGTATAGATGAAGTATGGTGCCAGCGTAATAATGGTTCATGGAAAAATCTTACCCACAAAAATCTTGCACTGCCTGTTGTAAACCTTTTATCGCATATTGATAGTCTTGAACAATTTCGCATTGACGCACAGATTATACAAGCGGCGATCTCAGGAAATAAAATTGATGCAAAACAAAATCATAGTGACATTTATTATACTATATTGAACGAAGGAACCGGCCGGCAAATCACTGTCAATGATACAGTCACTATTTATTATAAAGGGTATTTATTGAACGATGGTTCTGTATTTGATGAAACAAAAGATAGACCAGCAACCTTCCCGTTAAAAAGATTAATAGTCGGATGGCAATTAGGAGTGCCACTAGTTAAGGTTGGAGGTAAGATCCGGATCGTTATTCCTTCTGCTCTTGCCTATTCTATTCGAACAAGGGCCGCAAAAATCCCTCCCAATAGCATCCTGGTTTTTGAAATTGAAGTGGTGGATGCAAAATCGCCACAATAACTGATTTAAGAGCTATTCGAATTTTTACGATATTGTTATTACATTTACAAAAAATAAGCACATGAAAATATTTGTTGCCGGATTGCCCTATGATCTTGACGATGCAGAATTGGAGGAGATATTTGAAAAATTCGGCAAAGTGGTTTCAGCAAAAGTCGCCATGGATAGAGAAACCGGCAAGAGCAAGGGTTTTGGTTTTGTAGATATGCCCAATGAAGTAGAAGCCAAAGATGCAATTGAAAGTCTTAATGATATTTCTCTCGGTAAAAAGCCGTTGATCGTAAAACAAGCTGAAGATAAACCAGGAGGTGGTGGCTCACACGGCGGTGGTGGCGGTTACCGCGGTGGTGGCGGTGGCGGCGGCGGTTATCGTGGTGGTGGTGGAGACAGAAGACCAGGCCCAAGCGGACCAAGAGACAGACGCTATTAAATTCTTCCGTTAAAATTTATTCACATCTTATCGCTTCCCTCTATTGAAGCGTTCTATTATTTACTTTTAATAGTAGGATAATTAATATCCGTTTAATTGGCCGGTAACATTCGGGCAACATGCTTCAGATTTATTTGCACCATTTAAACCTTAAAACAAATGAAAAAAACTTATCTGCTATTGGCTGCCATTGTAATGTTGGCATCTTGTTCCAAAACTATACAGGAACCACAGGTGAATGCTGAAGAAATCACGGCCGCTGGTCGTGGTAATTCAAATCATGAATCAGCAACATTTGGGGAAACAGGAATGATCGACCTTGGCGAAAGCGGCGCCGCAGAGATCAGCACTTTTGATCCGCTTACCAATAAACTCTTTGTAGTTAACAATACCGCAGGCAATAACAGGATCGATGTTGTAAACCTATCAAATCCTTCAGCTCCAATATTAATTACAAGTATTCCAATTTCTGTTTATGGTGGCCTGGTAAATAGCGTGTATGCGAAAAATGGAAAGCTTGCCGCAGCAATTGAGGCGACTGTTAAAACGAATCCTGGTAAAGTTGTGGTCTTTAATACAACAACACACGCAGAGATCGCTGTAAGAACTGTTGGCTCATTACCCGATATGGTTACTTTTTCACCGGATGGAAATTACATTTTTACAGCCAATGAAGGCGAACCAAACGATGCATACACAATTGATCCATTGGGTACGGTTTCCATCGTTGATGTGGAAGATAATTACTCAGTAACTACGCTTGATTTCAGTGGCTTTGCATCACAGGCCGAACAATTGAAAGCACAAGGACTAAGAGTGTTTGGACCGAATGCCAGTTTTGCGCAGGATATGGAACCAGAATATATTGCTGTATCTGCAAATTCAAATACTGCATGGGTGACATTGCAGGAAAACAATGGCATTGCAAAAATTGATATACGCACAAAGTCTATCAGGTCAATTTTCCCGCTTGGCTTTAAAAACTTCAATCTTGAAATGAATGCTATCGATGCCAGCGACCAGGATGGTGTAGTTGGTTTATTTAAGCAATGGCCTGTTAAAGGAATTTATTGCCCTGATGCAATCGCAGTTCATCCAAACAATGGTATCCCCTATGTATACAGTGCTAATGAAGGTGACGCCAGAGAATGGACAGGGTTTGTTGAAAATGTAAGACTGGGAAATGCGAGTTATATTCTTGATCCGACTGCTTTTCCAAATGCGGCAACTTTAAAGTTGAATTCAAACCTTGGCCGTTTGAATGTAACAAGAACATTAGGCGATGTTGATGGCGATGGGGATTATGATGAGATATATACGCAAGGTGGACGTTCTTTCAGTATTTGGAATGGTAATACAGGCGAATTGATCTTCGATAGTAAAAACGATCTTGATAAAAAGGCATTAGCAAACAATAAATATCCTGATAGCCGAAGTGATGATAAGTCAATAGAGCCGGAAGGCATGGCGATCGGTCGTGTAGGAAATAAAAATTTATTATTTGTTGGCCTTGAAAGAGCAGATGCGGTTGCGGTATATGATATTACTGATCCCGACAGCCCTGTTTTTTTGCAATGGCTGAATAGCGGTGTAGGACCTGAAGGTGTTGCATTTGTGCCGGCAAGTGATAGTCCGAATGGAAAAGGCATTTTAATTGTGAGCAGTGAAGTGGATGGTATTGTAAAAATATTTACGACCCAATAATTTATCTAGAGTTAAATAAAAATCCCCGATCAATGACCGGGGATTTTTCGTAAAAAGAGCGGTATATATAATCCAGATCATTTTGTCTCCGTAAGAGCCAAAGACTTAGAGCGCAGAGATAACATATAAGTAGTCAACTCCAATTGGAGTTGAACACAATCAAACAAAAATCATTTCCATAACCGTTCAACTGCAACAAACATAAAGGCAAATTATTTATCTTACACTAAATTCTGGAATATGGCAAACCCACATCATCGTAAAAAGCACAAAGAACACCTGAGGCAATTTCAGAATAGAGTGGCGGCCAATACAGGGGAATCAAAAGCTAAAGCAAAAGCAAGTTCCGTTTTTGCCATTGGCGGTGCGGTTGTCGGCATGGCAATTTTTTATTTTGCTACCCAGGGTGACTTTGTTTGGGCACTTGGTGGAGGAGTTATTGGTGCGGCTGTTGGTTATTTGATCGGGAAAAATATTGACAGGGCGGCAAAGAAGTAATTGAATTATTCCTGGAAAAAAATAGAACAACTGTAAGCTTTCATAAAGAATTCACCTTCTTTGATTGAAGGATTGTTTACAAACTTATTATCCAATATCGCCGTTTTCCATTTACCTGGCAGAAGCATTGCGGTTCCCTTTTCATTGTTTCCATTAAACAGAACAAAAATTTTTTTCCATTTGTCATTTACATTGGCTCCGTCTATTATATAGGATATGATGCCGCTCTGTTGATTATTTGTAAACTCCAAAAAAGCTTCGATCTGTTTTGAGGAAGTCATCCTGAATGCAGGATGTTCTTTCCGCATTTTTATCAGGGCTTTTAAGTATTCAAATACATCTTTATTCTTTGATTTTAAACTCCAGTCAAGTGCATTGATGCTGTCAGGTGATTCAAAGCTATTTTCCACTCCTTTTTTTGTCCTCAGAAATTCTGTGCCCGCATGTAAAAAGGAAATTCCTTGTGAAGTCAATACAATTGATATTGCAAGCTTGTCCATTTCTCTTCGCTCCGTTTCCGTAGCATGCTTTGCTGAAATAGCCAGCTTATCCCACAGCACATGATTATCGTGACATTCACAATAAGTGATCGTATTCCAGGGTTGTACGGAATAAGCAGCTTTTGAATAATTCACTTTTGCATAATCAACCTGTGGATGTTTACATGATGCTACAATCCCGAATTTTATACTTTCTTCCATGCCGGGTTTTCCGCTTACAAAACCTCTGTCTTCATGTTCAAATACACTTCCCTTAATTCCATCACGTATATCATCACTAAATACAGCGATCCGGTCTAATTTATACGCATATTTTTTTAATGCTCGTAATGAATCCGGCAAAGGTGATGAACCTGCTGTCCACCCTTCACCATATAATAAAATATCCGGTTTTATTTTATGCAGCTCTCTTGAGATAAGGTTCATGGTTTCTATATCATGGACACCCATGAGGTCAAACCGGAACCCATCAATATGATATTCCTTTACCCAATATAAAACAGATTCCAGCATGAATTTCCTCATCATGAATCTTTCGCTTGCTGTCTCATTACCACATGCAGTCGCATTGGAAAATTTTCCATCGCTGGTATGCCTGTAATAATACCCTGGTACTAATTGATTGAAATAAGAATCTTCCGTTAATCTTGTATGATTATACACAACATCCATTACCACTCTTATTCCGTTTTGATGAAATGCCTGTACCATTTGTTTGAATTCTTTGATCCTTGTTACTCCATCGTATGGATTGGTGGAAAAAGAACCATCAGGTACATTATAATTCAGCGGATCATATCCCCAATTATATTGTGGTTTATCTAATTTGTTTTCATCAAGAGAATAGAAATCATAAGAAGGCAATAGGTGCACATGTGTAATTCCCAATTCTTTTATATGATCGATCCCCGTCGAAAGTCCATCTGAATTTTTAGTTCCGGTTTCTGTCAATCCTAAAAATTTTCCCTTATTCTTAATTCCCGAATTATCAGCAATACTTGCGTCTCGAACATGTAATTCATAAAGGATCGCATCGGTTTTATTCTTAAACAATGGACTTATATCTTTTTGCCAATTTGCAGGGTTCGTTTCTCTTAGATCGACTACCATTGCTCTTTTGCCATTTACACCCACGGCTTTTGCATAGGGATCAGGAACCTCATTTAGCCATTTGCCGTTTATCATTACTTTAAAAGCATAAAATTTCCCCTTCATATCGCCGGAAACTTTTACCGTTCTCGTCCCATTGACATCTTTGAGCATTTCATGCAGCCCGATCTGTTCTCCCCCATCACCATTCTTATAAAATATGATCTGTGCCCTTTCAGCAGTAGGGGCCCATATCCTGAAGAGTGATTCTTTTGGTGAATAAGTCAAACCCAGGTCATTCCCTTTATAAACAGGATAAGTATCGTAAATGCTTTTCTGTGCCTTTGCTGAAAATATATTTACGAGCCAGGCAAAAACCATAAGCGTTTTCT
>CBFGXP010000117.1:0-11983 GCA_965652775.1 uncultured bacterium | reverse complement strand
GTATATTGGCCGGAGATATAGATAAATCAAGACCGGTTTTGGTGGATGTTTTTGATAATACCGTAGTTTTTCGAAACGAGGAAGACAGTAAACCTTCAGCAAAACCAAAAGAAAAAAAATCAATACAATAAAAGCGTCGGCAAGGACCGGGCAAGGAGTTAAGACATATGCCATTACAAAAAGAAGTAGTTATTATCATTAAGCCTACGGAAATGTGGGTAGGAAATGAAAAAGCACCTGTAACCCTGATGGAATGGGGCGAGTATGAGAGTGAAGAATGTGCAAAAGCAAATGAAGTTGTAAAACAAATTTTGGAAAAATATGGTGACAAGTTAAGATTTCAGTTCCGTCATTTCCCGCTTACAAAAATTCATCAACGTAGTTTAAAGGCAAGTGAATCTGCAGTAGCTGCCGGTCAAACCGGTAAGTTTTGGGAAATGCATAATCTCTTATTTCAAAACCGGAGAAATCTTGGAACGACCAGCCTGAAACTTTATAGCCGGGAAGCCGGAATCAGTGATAAGAATTTTCTTGATAATCTTGTAAATGGAACTTATGGATGGCAGGTGCAGGATGATATCAAAGAAGGCATTGGTAAAGGCGTGAAAGAGCTCCCTGCATTTTTCATCAATGATGAGCCACTGGGAGTAAAACCTACATTTGATAACCTGAGCAAAGCAATTGATAGTGCTTTAAAAAAATCTAAAAGAAAGCCCGCTGCGAAGAAAAGAGCATAAAAAAAGTCCTGCTGAAAAGCGGGACTTTTTTTTGTAATTCAGTTTATCATCTTACCAACGGCTGTTGCTGTTGGAATATGAACGACGATTGTTGTTGTTGCTTCTTTCCTCACGAGGTTTTGCAACTGTTACTTTGATAGCACGGCCATCAACAGTAGCACCATCTAATTCCGCAATTGCTTTTTGAGCAGCTGAATCATCAGTCATTTCAACAAAACCAAAACCACGACTACGGTTGGTTTCTTTGTCATTGATAACTTTTGCTGAAGATACTTCTCCGTAATCAGCAAAATAGCTTTTTAAGTCTTCATCATTTACGTTGAAGCTTAAATTTGAAACATAAATGTTCATTTACTTTTCTGTTTTAAATTAATAATGATCTGAGAAACGAGTACTGGAAAGAAGACTAACTATTTAGCAGATTAACGCTTAGCAGAAAAAATCATTGACTTTACCAAAAACTAGAACTCAAATTTGAAATGCGAAGATAATGCTTATTGACCGAATGTTCTTTTTTATTTTTAGAAGTAAAGATTAATAAGAGATAAAACCCCGTTCAATTAACCTTTTAAAAACATATGGCTAAAATTTTTACCGGGTTAAAAATAATATGTAGCTTTTGACCCCAAATCGTAAACCAAAACAAAACATTATGAAACGAATTTCCAACACGGCAATTATGCTTATTGCTGTAGCTTTTATCTCAACGCAATGCACCGATGAGAAAAAAGAGGACACAAGTGAAGTAAAACCCACCGTTACCCAATACGGCGCCTACGACAGCCAGGTAAAATGGGGCGAGCATCTTGTTAAAGTCGGCGGTTGCAATGACTGCCATACTCCAAAAAAAATGGGACCCAACGGACCAGAGCTTGACATGAGCCTGATGCTTTCAGGTCATCCTGCACAAATGCCGCCACCTGACTTTGATCCAAAAGAAGCCGCTAAAAAAAATCTCGTAGTCACGCAAACCTTTACATCGTGGATGGGCCCCTGGGGAACTACTTACGCACCCAACCTTACGTCGGACTCTACAGGTATCGGCAACTGGAAAGAAGAACAATTTGTGAAATGCCTCCAGCAAAAGAAATGGATGGGACTTGATAATACCCGACCTCTTATGCCGCCTATGTCAATGATGCCCGTAACCGAAATGAGTGGAGATGAACTGAAAGCTATTTTTGCTTATCTCAAAACCACACCCGCTATCAAGAATGTTGCTCCTGAGGCAGCACTGTTACCACCACCAGCGAAATAGATTATTATTGAAAAAGTATTTTGCCCCACAAAATTTGTGGGGTTTTTTATTTTACCGGGCTTTGATCAACTGGCCAGCTATCGGTACGAAAGGGACAGAGGGGCAACCCTTCTTTACTTGACACATTACCAATAATTGTATTACCAAATCCGTAACGGACATGAGCGGGTGCAGGAACTTTTTCGCTCCATACAATTATTTTATCTTTCTCCATTTTCACTTCCGCAGGAAACCACTCTTCTAGTTCCCCCGACACAAAAAATCCAGTTACCGGGCCATTCGCAACAAATCCTTTGGAAGCGTTATCAAAACTTAATATGACCTGGTTCTTATTTTTGGTTTTGCTTTTATAAGTGGGACTTTTATAAGTAATGTTTTTTTGTTTATAGGTCTCTGCCAAGGCCCAATTCGCAAGCCGGATTCCAACATCATGTTTATTTGCCGGGTGAAGTTCATTGGCACTTTCCACGAGGTCAGTTATTACAACCATTCCCGTATTGTGCATATTCATGGCTTTGGTTTGTGCTTCCTGCATCAATGCGCCTACATTATTGAACGCATACTTGTAAGGCGCTATTTGCACATAATAAAATGGAAAATCTTTTTTCCACGCTTCACGCCATGATCTTATCATGGTAGTAAAAAGCTTATAGTATGTGTCGTTATTTCCGATATTGCTTTCTCCCTGGTACCAAATTGCGCCCGCAATATTGAATTTTGTTACAGGGTCGATCATGGCATTATAGCAAAGCCCATCATGATTTGGCCACCACCGGAAGCTTTGTAAACGGGCGGCAGATAATCGAAGCTCTTCATCATCATCAAAAATTTTTTCAGGTGTCCATACTTCAGCGGGTGTACCACCCCAGCTTGAATTAATTAAGCCCACAGGCACTTTCAAATCGTTATTTATTTTTTTGCCAAAGAAATAACCGACAGCGCTGAAAGATTTCAAAGAGTTGGAGTCGCATATCTTCCATTCTGCCTGGACATTGTCCTGGGGGTGATTTGCAGTTGTTTTTGGGATATGGAAAAAGCGAATATTATTATTATAACATGTGGGCAACTCATCTTTTATATCTTGTAATCCATTCCAATAGTTCCATTCCATATTTGATTGTCCCGAGCAGAGCCAAACCTCCCCGATCATCACATCGTCCAATACAATTGTTTTACTCCCTTTAAATGTGATCGAATGAGGGCCTCCCGCACCAGGAGTCTTAATTTTTAATTTCCAGTTAGCCCGATTGTTTACCACCGCTGTATCGGTCCGGTTACTCCAGCTTGTTGTTATTATTATTTTTTCCGAAGGGTTTCCCCAACCCCACAAACTTGCGGAATCATTTTGTTGCAATACCATTCCTGGTGAAATAATTGCTGGCAATCTTAGTTGAGCTTCCAGCTGTGAAGAAAGCAATTGAATAAAAATTGCAGTTAGCAAGATTCTCATCTTAGTCCAGTTTTGTGGACATTAAATGTAAGATTTTTATCAATTACAGGGATACATGCCCGCTAATTGCGTCTAATGTTTACGTGTTTAAATTTATCAGGCCTTATCGATTCAGTTTAAACAAAGCAAAGAGGGCTCTTGTGCGGGGAGCAGTAATGCTATGTAAATTAATTCAGCAATCATTTTGGTTATTTTATTTCTTTAAGACAAAATTTAAATCTTTCTGATTATTGATAACCGCGATCCATTGGCTCATATGTACAATTGGATCTGTTGTGTCATCTTCTTCATTATTATTATTTGCAGTAAATTTTTCCAGTTCTTTCAGGTATTTTTCTGATTCGGCTTTTCCCAGAGTCACCAGGCTGCCACTACCTTCAAAGTAATAGTGAGTAGCAATAAATCTTTTAACATGATTTCTTGTTTCTTTTGGTAAAAAGTATTGAAGTTTCCAAAAATTCCTGCTGCCTGATTTCTTGATAGCATTTAATACATGTCCGGGTCCACTATTGTAAGATGCAATTACTAATAGCCAATCTTCAAAAATATCATATAACTCATTAAGATACTTTGCTGCTGCTACACTGCTTTTCCATACATGTTGTCTCTCATCGTATTTTGCTGTGACCTTTAAACCAAACCTTTTTGCAGTGGCTGGCATAAATTGCCATAATCCAACTGCACCAACACCAGATCTGGCATTTGTTTTTAATTGTGATTCTACTACAGCGAGGTATTTTAATTCTACGGGTATATCCTGTTGAGTAAATACTTTGTCGATCGTTTTGAAAAAACCGCTTTTGTTCACCTTCATTTTTTCAAACAATGCTTCATAATCATCTGCATAATCTGCAACAAAATTTTCCATAGAGGGATGCAGAGGGAACTCAGGAGACATTAAGGATGTATTATCCGAACTTGATCCTTTGCTTGAATCTGTAATGTTTATTGTGGTTGGACTTATTCTTGCACTTGCAAAAAGCACAGAAAAGAAAAACACAAGTAGAAAAGAAACTGCTCGATTTTGTTTTTTGTTCAACATCGTTTTAAGTTTTAGAGTAAAACAATGCCGACCCGAGGTGTTGGATTTGCGATTTCGGTTTACATAGGAGGTATGGAGTAAGCTAACTAAATATAATTTCCGGGGGTACGGTTGTTAAGGCTTTTCATTTCCGGAATTGTAGTTTATCATAGGTATTAACTGAACGGATCAAAAATAGAAACCACACTTCGGATCACATAGCATATTCCATTAGTAAATACACTGTGGAAAAACTAATGCAATGATACTCATTGATGTTTTTTTACTTATTTTTTTTGATCGATTTTATAACCATTAAAAAACGCTCAAATCTTTCACGAAACCCGCTAAAAACAATAATGATGCCTGTTTTTACACAGTATTGTTACGTTTTTTTATATAATGACACTTCTGGAAAGTGGATGGAATAAACCGTTAATAATGAAGGGATGCAGGAACGTAATGATCAATGTTATTTTTATTACAGTTTTTATTTAATGTGCGTAGGACACCTATCATTCCATCATAACTGATCTTATCTCTGACTTAAGAATATTCCTTTTAATAAAGCATCCACACAGAGCAGGGATGCTTCTCGGTAGGTACTGCAGTTTTTTTGTTAAAGTTGTATTTATGATCGGCAAACGCTATCGTAGGATGGATAACGTTAAGAAACAAACAGCCTGCAATCGAATGATCTGGTAATGACGATCATACAAGATGTTTCTTAATATATTCATCCAATGAAAGCTCACCACCGCCCTCCAAAAGAAAAAAGACAAGTAGCACAAGCACAAGCAATGAAAAGATCAATTCAGAACCTGGAGTAATTGCTCCAGTGGTTGCATTGATAATTACAGCTCCAATTAATAAAGGTATCTGCACTAATGCTGACAGCCTTGTGAACAATCCGATGGTTATAAGAAACCCACATAACAAATGTATCGATGTAATAACCAAAGCGACCCAATCCGGTAAAAAATTAAAACTACTCGCAGAAAGCAATGCCTTCAACGATATCATATCACTTATAAAAGCAATGCCTTTAGAGGTCAGGGCAATACCAAGAGCAGCACGAAGTAAAAGTAATAACCTGGGGTGAGTGGTGCTCCATTTATCGAGTTGATGTAAAATAGTCATAAGAAAAAGTTTTAAAGGAGCTAAATCAATGACTATAAAAGTTACACCATAATTATGCCGGACTCCAAATATATTTTTTTACTGTTGTTCCAACATCCTGTGAATCACAACGTAACTTAAAACGATAAGTAGCAGAATAATAACAATAGCAATATAGAGCCAGGGCTGGTCTTTAAAACGAAATTTTTCCCTTTGCTTTTTTTTCTTTTCGAGTTTTTTATGAAGATCGCGGTTCAATTGTTCTACAAGCGAAGAGATCCTTCCTTTATTTTTTATTTCCTGCAAACCCTCCATTGCATCATCACTGAATTCAGACGATAGCATTTTTTTCTCCAGCTCATGTTTTTGTTCTTCCGATAACCGGCCTTCCAGGTATTTTAAAAGGGTTTCCTGGTCAACTTCAGTTGAAAGATGGGATAATATGTCTTTTAAATTGTCTGACATTTATTGATTCAATTTCTTTTCGATCAGTATCCTCATATTTCGTTTTCCATTTTGTATATGACTTTTAACCTGCATCATATTATAACCTGTTTGATCGGCAATTTGTTGATAGCTTTTCTTTTCCATATAAAACAAAGTTACACATAGTTGCTGGTCAGCATTAAGTTCTTTCAACGCTTCACCCATATATTCGTACGTCTTTTCATTTAATATTAAACTTTCTTTATCGGCTTCAATGGATTCGGCAGGTATATTGTCTCTTACTTCAACTGTATTTTTACCGGGCTTGTCTCTGAGTTGCATCAGGCAATGATTTTTGGCAACCATGTATATCCAGCTTTTGAAATACTCAACCTTGTACTTTTGCAGTTCAGTAATAGCTTTCAAAAAAATTTGTTGAACGCTATCTCTTGCCTGTTCCTCATTTTTCAAATACTTCATACAAACGCCTAATAGCAGCAATGTATATCGTTCCAGCAAAATACCGAGCCACTGATTGTCACGATCAGCGTAAAATCGTTCGAGCAATTCCTGGTCGGTAATATGTTTGTGCAGTTTCGGGTTCACGGGATGAAAATAGCTAATTTCATTTGCTATGATGCGGGAAGATCAATTTTTCACAACCCTTTTAATTCTCCCGGTTGTGTAATATAGACAGCCTGGTTCTCTGTTACTTTAAATCGGATAATAATTGAAAAGACGTATTGGTTAGTGTCGGGTAAAATACCCCAGGCAATGGTTACCGGGGAAATGGAAAATGGAGAAATAAAATAATTGTATACTTCACCCGTTATTTTTTGTTGTTCTTTTAAAGTCCTGGCTTTAAAATCATCAAAGCGACCTGAATACGACTGGTGAAATCTTTTAAACTCTTTTTGAACCGTCTTGTCAATCATTATACCACTATCTATCATTCCTGTCAATTGAAGATTCATAATTGTATCATGGGTCTGCAGGGAATCTGAATATATGATTTCTTCTTCTGCTACGATAAGCGTCAATTTGCCTGGCGTGAATCGGAATGGATTAAAATTTTGATAAGTTCCCTTTAAAAAGAAAAAAGCAGAATCGGTACGACGATCATAATTCTCAATTTTGAACCACGGATCTTTTTGCAGGTTCAAAATAAAATTGCTGAAGTTGGAATTAAAAGGATGTGCCCGGAAATAGCTTTTTGAAATTGATTGGATTGGATCCTGCGCCTGACCCTTAAGGACGGAAATTAAAAAGAAGGCAATGAATACTGTTCTCATTAAAAAATTCCCTTTACCCATTTAATGAACAAATCATCCCAACCTAACATTTTAATACCAGTGTAAAAAAGTATAACTGCAAATATTTTCTTAAGAATATCAGTTGGTAAAGAAATAGCCAGCTTACTTCCGAAATAAGCTCCCGCCACAAATCCTATTGCTAACAACCCGATAACTTTTAGGTCCATGGGTGTTCCCATTCTCTTACATTGCTGGTAATAATACAATGAAGCAATTATTACCACTGGTAATGTAAGTACACCCAAGGATGTGCCCTGTGCCTGGTGCTGGTTGTAGCTTAAAAAAAATACCAGGGCCGGGACCATAATGATTCCTCCACCTACGCCAACCAGGCCACTCAGCATGCCGGCTGCCAAACCGATTATCAATACGGTTAAAATAATTTGTATTGTCATTTTTTGTTGTATGGTATTTTGATCAGGAAGTTGCATATTAACATTTAAAGCTCATCACTTTTTGTTTTGAAATTTTGTTTGTAAAAAGCGATTGCATCGTTAATTACTTTTATTGCAATTTCTTTTTCCTGGAAATTATCGATCACCACCTTTTTATTCTCTAATACTTTGTATTGTTCAAAATAGTTTCTGAGTTCTGCAATAAAATGAGGTGGCAATTCATTAACCGTTTTAATATGGTTAACGGATGGATCTTTACAGGCTACGGCAATGATCTTATCATCAACCTGTCCCTGGTCGATCATTTGCATATTGCCAATTACATTTGCCTCCACCAGGCAAAGTGGTTGTATTGATTGGGAACAGAAAACTAGAATATCGAGCGGGTCTCCATCCTGCCCCAATGTTTGCGGAATAAAGCCATAGTTTATAGGGTAGTGGAATGACGAATAAATAACACGATCTAATTTCAAAAGACCTGTTTCCTTATCTACTTCATATTTTGCGCGGCTCCCTTGTGGAATTTCTATTACTGCATTCACAACTGATGGTGCATTTTTACCGAAATGTGCTCCATGCCATGGATGATAAACAGTAAGCATAAGAAAATTATTTTATTATGCGGATACCGATAAATGTTGCCAGCAATCCGCCAACGACACTGGTTATTAAATAAATAAGGAATAAAGCCATTTTGTTTTCTTTCAATAACCCGATCCCTTCCAGTGTAAATGCCGAGAACGTGGTGAAGCCGCCGCAAAATCCGGTCATCAATAATAATTTCATTTCTTCATTCCATGCAAGACTACGGCTGGCCAAACTCCAAAAAATTCCAATGAGAAAACAACCGGAAATATTTACAAGTAAGGTACCCGCAGGAAATGTGGCCGCACTTTGTGCATTGAATATTTTCTGAACGGCATAACGGAGCATGCTACCTGCGCCACCGCCCAATCCAACTATCAAAAAATTCTTAAGCATTAAGGGATAGAATCATTTTTTTGAAAAGTAAAGTTCAGATCGATGAACCACTGGCCATTTGCTTTTATAACTTTCAATGAATCGTTTTTGTCTTTGTAGGAATTTGAGAAGTGCACAATAGTCACTGAATCATTCACCTGGTGTGTTTCTCTTAAAAACCGTATGCTGGCTTTCTTGTAGGCCTTTTTATCCTCCGGCGTCATCCGGTTGTTGTAATTCCATTCATAGATATCGATTATTTGCTGATTTGTTGAATCTTTTACAAGCAGTGTTTTAGCTTTTGCATAGTCACCATCAAGAGCAGCACGAAGAAATTTACTTGCAGCATCCATCCCATTTTCCGGTTTGATCACTTCAGGCTCGTTATTTGAATTATTGCACGAAAACATTAACAGCAAAAAGCTTATCTGGATTGCTCTTTTCATTGCTGCAATGTACTAAAAACCTTTACGCCGTCCACCTGAAACAGGTATAAAACAAAGCTCCCTCTCCAAAAGGAAAGGGAGGGGTTAGGTTAAAAGCTGAATAAAGTTCTTTTAGTATAAGAGTGCGACGCAACAGGAGCTTAATAGTAGCACATTGCTGGCTACATAATCTTATTTGATCTCACCACGGTTCTCTTCCTCTTTCCTTTCTTTATCGTAAGCTCTCAATATTTGTTTTACCAGGCGGTGACGTACCACATCATCTTCATCAAGCTCGATATGTGCAATGCCATCAATATTTTTCAGAATGCGTGAAGCCTTTTGCAAACCACTGCGTTGGTTCCGCGGCAGGTCCACCTGCGTGATATCACCTGTGATAATAGCTTTCGCATTGGCACCGATACGGGTCAAAAACATTTTAAGTTGAAGATCGGTTGAGTTTTGTGCCTCATCCAAAATAATAAATGCATTATCAAGTGTACGGCCACGCATATAGGCCAGCGGGGCGATCTCTATAGTCCTTGTGCTCATATAATAGCCAAGCTTGTCGGCAGGGATCATATCATCCAGTGCGTCATATAAAGGACGCAGGTATGGATCGATCTTTTCTTTCAGATCTCCCGGAAGGAAACCAAGATTTTCACCAGCTTCAACCGCCGGACGTGTAAGAATGATCTTCTTTACTGCTTTATTCTTTAAGGCACGAACGGCTAGTGCCACTGCGGTATAAGTTTTACCGGTACCTGCGGGTCCGATCGCAAACACGATATCATTCTTTTCCGCCATTTGCACCAATCGTTTTTGATTGGCAGTCCTTGCACGAACAGTTTTACCATTGGGACCAAATACTAAAACGTCATTTGGATTACGATCCACAAAATTGTCAACTGTTTCGGCATCATCGCCACCGAGCACCTGCTCAAAATAATTTTCACTCATATGCCCGTTCCTTTCCAGGTACTGCACAATGAGTTCAATTTTTTCCCTGGCAGAGGTTACCTGCTCAGGTGAGCCACTGAGTTTTAGCTGGGTACCCCGCGATAAGATCTTTAACAGGGGAAACTTCTTTTTCAGAATGTCGAGCTTGCCGTTGTTTACGCCAAAGAACTCGATAGGGTTTACGGTTTCGAGGTTGATGATCGTTTCTGTCAATTCACTTCAATTTTATTTTCTATAATCCCGGAAGAGGGTGACCACCGGATTTTTCACTTCATCACGCAATTGCGTGATGTTTTTACCCATCGATGACTAAAATAAAGATTTATATCAATCACATCCTAAAGTTACTTATTAACAGGTGTGAAAACAAATTGTTGAAAGTAAAATTTGGTTAAGAATTAATTTAAATTTTAACAATACGAATTATGTTTCCAACGCTTGTATCTCTATTCATCGTTCCTTGCCACGCACATCCCGGGATGAGCGAAGCGAAGTGTTTATCCTGCTCTTAGTTCAACAATGGCACTCTGGTCTATCCTGGGTGCCTCTTTGCTTCTAACCTTCATGGCTTATGAGCAAGGTCAACCAAAACCATGCTAAACATTATCTGCATCGTAAATCATCTTTGCTAATTTTGAAGGATGGGGGACTTAAAGCCAATTAAACGAAGTAAAGAATTAGCGCCACTCAGTCGTGAGCATCATGACGGGCTCTTGTTTGCATGGAAAATAAAACAGGGTCTTACAAATGGTACTTCCATTGAAACACTTTGCAATTATACCCGGTGGTTTTGGGCAAACCATATTAAACCGCATTTTGATGTTGAAGAAAAAGTGCTGGTGAAATTTTTGCCTGCAGATAACCCGCTGGTACAGCAAATGATCAGGGAGCATGGACAAATTCGTGATATTATTATTTCACTCGATAGAAAACCTGATCCAAACTCACTTCAATTACTTGCCGGGATTTTGCATAATCATATTCGCTTTGAAGAAAGAAAATTATTCCCTTACGCTGAAAAAGCATTGACCACTGAACAATTGAATGAAATTTACAACGGGCTGCCGCATGATGTGCATTGCGATAGTGACCCGATGGCTATCGGGTGGAAAGATGAGTTTTGGGTGAAGAAGTAGATCGAGGCAATCTTAAGTAGTAATGCTGCCGGGAACATTATCACCATCGAGCAACAATCTTAAAATTGACTAAGCGTGGTGTTAGGCGATTGGGTAACGTAAAAACATTATTTGCAAAATCTTTTATCAGCAAATAAGAAATGGTATTGGAGCGGTCGATAAGGTTAAATACTTCAAGACTTGCCCAAATGCTTTCGAAATTCCGGAAAGGAGAATGGCTTCGACGATTCGATTTATCGGCATCAAGCAACAAGGCACTGAAACCTATATCAACCCTGATATAAGGTTCTATGATAGCACCATTTCGATATTTAACACTGCCGGGAATATTATAAGGAAGATTCGTGCCGTAGATCGTGCTGAGAAAAACCCTGAAATTTTTATTAGTGGCCAAATAGTCCTGGAAGAACATGCCGAATGTAAGTGTACGATCCGTTGGCCGGCGTAGCCAGCCACCTTCAACAGTTGTACTGTCGATCACCTGGTTAATCGTATCAAGTGAATAAACTTTATAAAAATCGCCGTCAATATCTTCTTTTGTATTCATCAGCCCGATACTGATCCAGCTTTCTGCATCTTTTACCAGCTCTCCAAAAAATCTCCCTTCGATACCGTAAGCATAAGCTTTTGCACTGTTCTCACCGAAGTAACGAATGCGGACATTGTCAATATCATAAGGCACAACATCCCACATTTTTTTATAATAAGCTTCCACCGTCATCCGCATTGGTTTGTTGGTTCTTTTAAAATTATAGTCAAAGCCACCAACAACCTGGAAACTTT
>CBFGXP010000116.1:0-11986 GCA_965652775.1 uncultured bacterium | reverse complement strand
GATTATTTAAGACGGTAAAAATAAAGATATTTGCGCCTTCCCCGAATTTGCAATTATGAATACAGCTTATTTACTGATAGGAGGCAACTTAGGAAACCGAAAAGAAAATTTTTTGAGAGCAATTTCATTGCTAAATGAACAATGCGGCTCAGTAACACGATCTTCATCAATTTATGAGACGGAAGCCTGGGGAAATACTGACCAGCCATCCTTTCTTAACCAGGCATTGGAAATTAAAACGGATCTGAATGCCCGTCAGCTGATGAGAAAAATTTTAAAGATCGAGAAGATAATGGGCCGGGTAAGAAAAGAAAAGCTGGGGCCCCGTATTATTGATATTGATTTGTTATTCTTTGAAAATGAGATCCACGATCTGCGCTTCTTAAGGATCCCTCATCCCGAGATACAGAACAGGCGTTTTGTTCTTGTGCCGCTGGCAGAGATCAATTCCGGCTTGCAACATCCCGTATTAAAAAAATCGATCGCTCAATTATTGGAGGAATGTCCCGACAATTTGGAAGTGAAAAAGATCACGGATTAAGGGATTGATTTAGATTTCGCGGATTTATCCACAATCTATTCTTTATCTAAATTATAAATTATCATTTCAATTATTTTGCAACTCTGCATTAGCATCCCGATGGCGATCGGGACAACCTAGCATATTAGCAAATTCAAAAATGAATTACCATTTCATCACCATAGAAGGCAATATTGGGGCCGGCAAAACCACCTTATCACATTTGCTGTCACGACACTACAATGCAAGACTGGTGCTTGAAGAGTTTGCTGACAATCCTTTTCTGCCCAAATTTTATGAAAACCCCAAACTGTATGCGTTTCCGCTTGAATTGTTTTTTATGGCAGAGCGATATAAACAACTCAAGGACCTGATACAGCAAAAAGACCTGTTTCAACATATCACTATATCAGATTATCTTTTTACAAAGTGTCTACTGTTTGCTAAAGTGAATTTGCCTGAAGATGAGTTTCGTCTTTATCAACGGTTATTTGAGATCATCCATCAGCAATTAGTGCAACCGGATCTGCTCATTTACCTGCATACACCGGTAAGCCGTTTACAACAGAACATTAAAAAAAGAAACCGTTCTTACGAACAGAACATTCCCGATGAATACCTGTTCAACATCCAACAAACATATACCCATTATATAAAGCAACACAATATAAAAACGCTTTTCATTGATGCATCCAACGCTGACTTTCTCGGAAACGACAAGCATTTACAGGTGGTAATTGATGCATTGGATAAAGATTATGAGGATGGACAGCATTATCTTACCCTTCCCTGACCCCTGCCCAATTAATTAATAATTATTAATTAATAATTATTAAAAAAACTAATGATCAAACCAAAACCTATAATTAACGTAGAATTCACCTGGTTCGTCATTGCCCGTTTCCTTTTTATCGCCGGTCTTCGCATGACGCCTGTATTACTCGGGTGGAAACTTTATGAATTAACAGGCAGCAAGCTTTCAATCGGCATACTCGGTTTAAGTGAAGTGATTCCTGCAGTGTTACTCGCACTTCCTGCCGGTGTAAAAGTGGATAGCAGCAATAAACATAGGTTGATCACCATTTGCATGGCCCTGTATTTTCTATTGATGATGGGCCTATTGCTGGTAACATCCCAATGGTTCGCATCAGAAGTTACTTCAGCTGGAAATTCATCATCAAAGCAAATAATTCAATGGATGATCTTTGGTCTTGTATTTTGTACAGGGGCAATTAGGGCATACAGCTCACCCGCTATTAATGCATTTCTTGCACAATTGGTACCGCAGGAATCTTTGGTAAGAGCGATATCAATAAACAGTATGACCTGGTTGATCGCTGCAGTAACAGGTCCGGCGTTGGCCGGCCTGCTATTAGGTTATACCAACATTACAATAGCATTTGCCATTACCTGTACTTCTATTTTCATTGCAGTTTTATTATTTCAATTAATAAAACCAAAACCTGTAAGTTGGCAACCTGGCAAGACAACAACATTAGAAGGTGTCAAAGAAGGATTAGCATTTGTATTTCATAAAAATCAAAGAGCGTTGCTTAGTGCTATCAGCGTCGATATGTTTGCTGTTTTATTCGGCGGTATCGTCGGCATCCTGCCAGTATTCGCCGTTGACATCTTAAAGATCGGACCTGAAAAATTAGGCTGGCTTTATGCTGCCACGTATCTCGGAAATTTTATTGCGATCGGGTTGCTGATCTCCAGACCCTTAAAAAATAAACAGGGCAGAACTTTGCTTTATACCGTAGCCGGTTTTGGCATTTGTATATTAATATTTGCCATCTCAAAAAATTTCTGGCTGAGCTTTGCTGCCTTATTTGTCAGCGGACTTTTTGATGGCGTCAGTGTTATCATCCGTGGCACTATCGTGCAATTATTTGTACCTGATGAAATGCGTGGCCGGGTTTCTTCCGTTAATTCCATTTTTGTCAACTCTTCTAATGAACTCGGACAATTTGAAAGTGGTGTTGCAGCTTCTGTGATGGGCACTGTACCATCAGCCATTTTTGGCGGGTGCATGACCTTGCTTGTTACAATAGTAACATGGATAAAAGCGCCGACTTTGAGGAAGTTTGAATATTGAACGCACCCCCTGTCCTCCGCCGCGGCGGAGGAACTTAGATTTAATCAGTCATTTTATTTTACTAATTTCATTACAACAGAAAGTTTTAATAAATCTGGAAACCAGGAATAAGAAACTATAGACCACAAACAATAAACTACACAAAATGAATCGTCGCTCATTTATTCAAAATTCAGCACTTACATTCGGTGCACTTACTCTTGCCCAGCAAAACATATTCTCTGCTCTATTTACAAAAGGCAGCACCGCCGCTCCTCCGCCATGGATGTTTCACATGATGACAGATAAGATTGGTGTGTTCACAGAACGTGGAGGTACTATTGCGTTTCTCGTCGATGATAAAGAAGCCGTTGTAGTGGATTCACAATTTCCAGATACTGCTCCGCATCTTATCGGTGAATTACAAAAGAAATCAGATGCACCAATCAAATATCTTCTCAACACGCATCATCACGGCGATCATACCGGCGGTAATATTGCTTTTAAAGGTTTGGTGAAACATGTAGTGGCCCACGAAAATTCTAAAAGGAATCAAAAACGTGTTGCCAGGAACAATAAGAACCTTGACAAACAATTATTACCTGACAGAACTTATTCTGATTACTGGCAGGATCATGTGGGCAATGAAAGCATCGCCATGCATTATCTCGGTCCTGCGCATACGGATGGCGACAGTTTTATTCATTTTGAAAACACCAATATCGTTCACACCGGCGACCTGATGTTCAATCGCCGTCATCCGTTTGTTGACCGCAGTGCCGGTGCAAGTATTAAGAACTGGATAAAAGTTTTGCATAGAGCGACAAAAAGATTTGACAACAATACCACTTACATATTTGGTCATGCGGCTGAAGGTTATAATATTGTCGGTAATGCAGATGACCTGAAAAAATTCAGTGATTATCTCCAGGCAGTGCTGGATTTTACAGAACGAGAAATAAGAGCAGGCAAAACAAAAGAAGGATTCTTAAAAACAACTTCTATTCCCAACCAGGGTGAATGGAAAGGCGATGGCATTGGAAGACCGCTTGCTGCGGCGTGGGATGAATTGACGGCGAAGTGAGTTATTACCACTAGTTCCATAATTAAATTGACGTTAAGAGTAGTATCTCTTTAGCAACAAATTTTACAGGTACTCCAAAAATGACACCGATAATGAAGAAAATATTTTCTTTACTATTCACGGCTTTTAGTTTAAACGTATACGGACAGGAGAATCCAACAGAACAAGCAAAGCCAATTGTAAAAGAAGGAAAAATGCTCTATAGATCCGAAATGGCTTCGTGGTATGGAACAGACTTGTTTTTAGAAAATTATAAGAACCGGGAAAATATTGGAGGCTATTTTTCCTATACTGATAAAGACCTGGCAAAATGCATCTTCTTCTCAAAGGCTTCCACCCCGAAAGTAATTGGAACAATTTCGTTTGATAGTACCTATAATATAAAGACTGCAATTACCGATTTTACAGAAAGAGATTTTACAGATAACGAAAGCGATTTATATATAATTAGAAAAATTGCGTTGGCAGAGCTTAATTCTGATACATTGTTTAAGAGCTATAAAAACACAAACTTTAACTTAATCCCATTGATTGACGGCACCGATAAAAAAGTTTATGTTTTGACCGGAGCAGAGCAAACTGGCGTAGTGATCATCGGAAACGATTATCTGCTGACTTTCGACAAAGACAATAATTTGACAAATAAGAAACAACTACATAAAAATATAATTCCATTGTATTATGCTGGAAAGGAAGAGGAAGAAAAAGAAGTTGTAGGAGCAATGCACACCCACCTGCCGGAAACGGGAGACTTTATAACTGCAACTGATATTTGTACTCTTATGCTTTATGAAAAATTTGCCAAATGGCAAACTCACAATGTAGTTTCAAAAAAATACTTAAACATCTGGAATTGCGAGACGGATCAATTGACGGTGGTTCCTATGGATGTAGTAGAAAAGATTGATAAAGACCAGAAAAAAAGAAACAAGAAAAAAGATAAGTAGCAACGAAAACCTAATTCGGATTGCGTGCGCACGACCCCTTGGCTGCGAGAAATTACAATAATAAAAATGATGAGAACAAACCCCCGTGCAACGCATCATCAACCTATTTTTGTACTGTAACTTTGAATCGAATATGATATTTAAATGTGAACAGACAGACTTTCAGGAAATATGTGATATCATCAACGATGGTGCTGTTGCATATAAAGAAGTAATTCCTGCTGACAGATGGCGTGAGCCGTATATGCCCGAGGAAGAATTGGAGAATCAAATTGAGCAGGGTGTTCAATTCTGGTGTTATAAAGAGAACGGCGAAATGATAGGGGTAATGGGCATCCAGGATAAAGGGGATGTCACATTGATCCGGCACGCCTATGTTCGATCCGTAAATAGAAACAAAGGAATCGGAAGTAAATTATTAGCACACTTAGCTTCCATTTCTAAAAAACCTGTTTTAATTGGTACCTGGGCCGCGGCAACGTGGGCAATCAAGTTTTATCAAAAACATGGTTTCCGTTTGTTGTCAAAATCAGAAACTGAATCGCTGTTACGTAAATATTGGACAATACCAAACCGACAAGTGGAGACATCCGTTGTATTAGCAAGCCCAAACTGGCCTAATCCGGGTGGAGATCACCAAAACTGGTAGCTTATTATACGCCGGTGTTGGTATGACGCGTTGGGCATATGACCATGGCCTACCAATAACCCAAACCAGTACTTTATTTAGTGTTCATAGTCCTGAGAGCTAAAGCTGACTAAGACTTATTTTTGAACATCACTTTATTTAGGCTCTATTTTTGAAATGTATAAATTAGGCATTGCAGAGAAAACTGATCACCCTATACTCTTGGCTATCTGGGAATCATCAGTAAAAAACACTCACCATTTCCTGAAGGAAGATGATATTTCTTTTTTTAAGAGGACCATCCAGGAAAAGAAACTTTTCGACCTTGTTAGTCTAACGATCGTCAAAGATATAAATGATGCTATTGTTGGGTTTATGGGTGTATCGGAAAATATGCTTGAAATGATCTTTCTTGACCCTAACGCAATAGGAAAAGGAATAGGCAAAATGCTCTTGAAACATGCCATTGAAAATTTAAAAATTACCAGGGTTGATGTTAATGAACAAAATGAAGAAGCTGTAAAATTTTATAAGCATTTCGGATTTAAAGTAATTTCAAGGTCAGAATTTGATGGTACCGGCAAGCCTTATCCAATACTCCACATGCAGCTCTAATAAGATTTATTTTTAATACCCCCAATTTCTAAATGCAAACCATAAAAACAATTATCAGGGAAGCAGAACCCACAGACATTTTTGATTTGACGGAATTAATGACTGAATTAGGTTATGCTACTTCAATTGATGAAATGAAGACCAGGTTTGAGAATATCAAAAACCATAAGGATCATCAAACATTTGTAGCTACAGATGGGAAAGAAATTTTAGGCATGGTTGGTTTGTCAAAGAATTTCTCCTATGAACAAAATGGAATTTATGTTAGGGTTTTAGCACTTGTAACACGAAGCGGGTCCCGGCAAAAAGGAATTGGGAAAAAGTTAATGGAAGTTGCCGAAAATTGGGCGAGAGAGATCGGAGCTAATAAGGTTTTACTTAACTGCGGGAATAGAGACGAACGGGCAATAGCCCATTTATTCTATAAAAAAATTGGTTATGAAATCAAATCTTCAGGCTTCGTAAAAAAACTCGGATAACACAGTAACAACATGAACAATTTATTTAATCAATCAGACACGACTCAAATTCTGGAACGAATTGAAAAGTTGACACCGGATTCGCAAAGGCTATGGGGTAAAATGAACGTGGCCCAAAAACACCTGGACCATCATTTAAGACAATTCGGAGTTTAAAATCGCATTACACCAATGACAGCATTATTTTTGTAAAATGAATTTCAAACTCAAATTTCTTAGCCCCATCTTATGGACAAAGGACCTGGAACAGACCATTTCGTTTTATGAATCAGTTCTTGGCTTTAAAAAACAAACTCAATACCCAAATTTTGTTTCGTTAGTAAGAGATAATGTAGAGATCATGTACGTGCTGCCCATTGATGAACCTGAAGATTGTAAAGATCCCAATGATAAAGAAGAATTTTTTCCAAAGCCGCAATTAACAGGAAGCATTTATATAACTACCGAAAAAGTTGATGAGCTTTGGGAATCAGTAAAAGATAAGGCAACAATAAAGTCTTCGGTTTGCGATCGGGAATATTTAATGCGTGACTTTTCTATTGAAGATAACAATGGGTATGAACTTGTTTTTGGAGAAGATATTAGTTCAAAAAACAAGTAGCGGATAATACCTGGGGCTATTAGTTTTAGATTGCTTCGGTTTGCCAACCGGAATCCTTTACTTCTACTTCTTAATTGGCAAACCTCGCAAAGACGAACACTCCGGGAGTTTAGAACATTCCCTTGCGTCCGGGGTCATTGCGAGGCTGGTCTTTAAAAAGAGAATATCATTTTGATAATCGAGGCCGAAGCACTCTTAAATCCGATGTTACTGTGCTTATTGTCAAAGAATTTGTTTAACTGTAATGGTCTATTCTCATTTCTTAACTTTCCATAAATTCGTTGTGCTAAAGCCAACCATGCTTGCCATTAAAAAAATCTTCATTGTTCTAATAGTTTGCCTTCAATCTTTGCAAAGCTCTGCCAAAGATTACCCCGCTTCATTATTCGATATACATTCCGATGGCGTTACGCTTAATACCCGTTCGATACAATTTGCTATCGATTATATCAATCAGCAAGGCGGTGGAAGGTTGGTATTTGATGTTGGAAGATTTCTTACAGGTTCCATTCATCTTAAATCAAATGTCACTTTGCATTTGCTGGAAGGTGCTGTGATATTAGGTGCGTTAAACCCGATGGACTATGACAGGAAAGGATTAACTGCACTAATATTATGTCATGATCAGCAGAATATTGCTATTACAGGAATAGGTGTCATTGATGGACAAGGCAGGGAGGTTGCCAGGAATGTTGTTGAACTCGTTCACAAAGGACTCATCAAAGATGCATTTCGCAATGACCGGCCCGAAGTGCCGATCAGGCCCATGCTGATCTATTTTCGTTCCTGCAAAAATATTTTGATCAGGGGAGTAACCATGCGCAATGCCGCTGCCTGGGTGCAAACCTATGATCAATGTAAAAATCTTCGTATTGACAGCATAACAGTAGACAGTCGTGCTTTCTGGAACAATGATGGAATTGATATTGTGGATTGCGATAGTGTGGCAATCACCAACTCTTATATTGATGCTGATGATGATGCAATTTGCCTGAAATCACACGACGCAAATGCCGTTTGCCAGAATGTAATCGTAAGAAACTGCACCATTCGTTCAAGTGCCAACGGCATTAAGTTTGGAACAGCGTCACTTGGTGGATTCAGGAATATTAAACTGATAAATATTAAAGTGTTTGACACTTATCGATCGGCCATTGCTTTGGAAGCAGTGGATGGAGGTTTCCTGGAAAATGTGGAAGCAGATAGTATCCATGTAATAAATACTGGTCATGCTATTTTTCTCCGGATCGGTGAAAGAGTGAAGGGTAAAAAAGGAAGACTGGAAAATATAAGAATAAAGAATGTAACAGCAGAGATAGCTGCAACAAAGGCAGATGCCGGATACGAGTATGAAGGTCCGATCGAAGACCTTCCGCGTAATATCTCACCACCGATCATCATTGCCGGTATGCCGGATGCCATTATCAAAGACGTTTCTTTTAATAATATTGAATTAAAACATCCGGGTGGAGGCAATCCATTATTTGCAAAAGTTTTGTTGAATGAACTGGACAGTGTTCCCGAAGAGAAGGGCACGTATCCTGAGTTTTCCAAGTTCAAAGAGTTACCTGCATGGGGAATATATATCCGGCATGCAAGTGGTATTAAGTTTACCAATCTAAAATTATCCTGCGCAAAAAAAGACTACCGCACAGCAATTGTGCTTGATGATGTGCATCGTACCGAGTTTATAACAACAACTGTCAAAGAAGTTGATAAGAAAAAACCACTGTACCAGCATAAGTCCACGGAGATCATTTTCAAATAAGCTTGCTTTAATAAACAGCAGATGGAAAAAGAAAAACAAGAGTTATTGGATATTTCAAAACGTTGGGATGATGCTATGGTTACTAATGATATTGATGAAATAGGCAAATTCATGTCCGATGACTGGAGAATTATCGGTTCGGACGGAATCACTTCCAAATCATCTTTTTTACAATTTATCAGTTCGGCTATATTAACACATAATAGAATGGACTCGGATGAGACCAATATCAGCATCTATGGAGATACAGGAATTCTTGTAAGTCGTGGTACAAGTGCCGGAACCTATGATGGAAAGAATTTTAGCCTTTATGAATGGGCAACAAGTGTTTTTATAAAAAGCGAAGGGAAATGGCGCTGTGTGTTGACAATACTTACACCGGCAAATAAATCGAATTGAAAAGTGCCTATATTTTCTCCATTAACTTTTCCAATACATAATAAGTGATGGGACAAAAGGTTGAATTCTTCAATGTAAGTTCTTTTCTTTTTATGATCACATCTTCATCAGTATAAGGAAAGCGCCGGCAATCGGAAGGCCTGTCTTCATAAATAGAACAAAAATTATCGGCACCAAGAAATGGACATGGCTTTGTATTTACTACAAAATCTCCGTCTTCATCTACCCGCAGATATTTCTCAATCAAATCCGATTCACGTAATCCCAACACCCGACTGATTCTTTTTACGTCAGGGGTTTTAAACCGTGGGGAATAATTTTTACAACAGTTGGCGCATTTAAGACAATCTATTTTAGAAAAAGCCTCGTCATGCAGGTCTGGCAAGGTTTTCAGCACTTTGTTCTTATCCGCCCGTTGAAGGAACTGCTTATATTTCTTATGGTTATCAGCAGATTTTCGCTCCCAGTTTTTCAAGATATCCTCAGCCATAGCACAAAGTAACAACCTGTTTTCCACAGTTGAACAATCAGTAGTTTGTTAGGCTTTGCAGCCTTAACTTTGCCCACTTATTATTTACAACTTACTAGTTATAACTTTCTATGAATCTTTTTGAAAAACAGTCCTGCGAATTTATTACCCGGCACATCGGACCCGATGAACACGAGACAAAGCAAATGCTGAAAGCGATCGGTGAACCAGATCTTGACACATTAATTAACAAGACAGTCCCCCCTTCCATCCGGATGCAGCATGGATTGAATTTGCCTGCAGCCATGAGTGAGCACCAGTATCTGCAACACATCAAAGAAGTTTCACTTCAAAATAAGGTTTACAAAAATTATATAGGGCAGGGTTATTACGATACGATCACTCCCTCCGTTATCCTGAGAAATGTTTTTGAGAATCCAGGCTGGTACACCCAATACACACCTTACCAGGCAGAAATATCACAGGGCCGTTTGGAAAGCCTGTTGAATTTTCAGACGATGGTCAGTGATCTCACCGGCTTACCAATTGCAAATGCAAGCTTACTTGATGAAGCGACTGCTGCTGCCGAAGCAATGACAATGTTCTTCAACACACTCAACAAACATGATCATATCACCCATCCTAAGTTTTTTGTTGATAACGAGATATTCCCGCAAACAAAAGATGTTTTGTACACAAGGGCAAAACCAATCGGGATTGAAATTGTTACAGGCGATTATAAAAAAGCGAAAATAGATCCTACCTATTGCGGCGCCATTGTTCAATACCCGAATGATAAAGGGTCCATCGAAGATTATCGTGGCTTCATTGACCAGGTTCATGGGGCGGGCGCATTTGTGGTAATGGCTACAGATCTGCTTGCACTCACATTACTCACTCCTCCTGGTGAACTTGGCGCTGATTGTGCGATAGGTTCAGCTCAGCGTTTTGGAGTTCCATTAGGATTTGGGGGACCCCATGCTGCATTCTTTGCGGCAAAAGATGATTTTAAAAGAAGTTTGCCCGGTCGTATCATCGGTGTAAGTGTTGATGCAAATAATAACCGGGCACTGCGCATGGCCCTACAAACAAGAGAACAACATATCAAGCGGGAAAAAGCCACTTCAAATATTTGTACGGCACAGGCATTGCTGGCAAACATGGCGGCTATGTATTCGGTATTTCATGGACCTGATGGACTAAAAAATATTGCAAAAAGAATTGCATTGCTGACACAAACTGTAGCAGGTGCAATCGAGGAATTTGGTTTTGAGCTGGTATCAAATAACTTTTTTGATACCATAACAGTTAAGACAGATAATATTTCACCAATAAAAGAAAAAGCTTTAAGACAGCAGATCAATCTTCGTTATATTGACAATAAACATATAAGCATTTCAATAGACGAGACAACACTTACCGAAGACCTTTATGATCTTATCAATTGTTTTGAAAACGATAAGAACCCGGTAACATTTGATATTCATTCGGACGATGAACCGGAACACATTCCTTCTAATTTGTCAAGAACGTCATCATTTTTAACCCATCCAGTCTTCAACACACATCGCAGTGAAAGCCAGATGATGCGTTATATTAAATCATTGGAGAATAAGGATCTTTCATTAAATACCTCCATGATCACTCTCGGAAGCTGCACTATGAAATTAAATGCTGCTTCAGAAATGATCCCGTTAAGCTGGGTGCACTGGAGCAAGATGCATCCGTTTGCTCCTGCCGATCAGATTCAGGGGTACAAACAAATTGTTGATGATCTTTCAGAATACCTGTGCGAGATCACTGCACTTGATGCATGTAGTTTACAGCCGAACAGCGGCGCACAGGGTGAATATGCGGGCTTGTTAACTATCCGCGACTATCATGAAGCAAACGGTGAACATCATCGCAACGTGATGCTGATACCTATTTCGGCACATGGTACAAATCCTGCAAGTGCAGTGATGGCCGGAATGAAAGTGGTTGTTGTAAAGGCATTGGAGAATGGATATATTGATGTAGAAGATCTGAAAGCAAAAGCAGCACAACATTCCGCTGACCTATCAGGCATCATGATCACTTACCCGAGCACTTATGGAGTATACGAAGAAACAGTAAAAGAGATCACAGACATTATTCATAAACATGGCGGGCAGGTGTATATGGATGGCGCTAATATGAATGCACAGGTTGGCTTAACAGCACCTGGATTGATCGGCGCAGATGTTTGCCATTTGAATTTGCATAAAACATTTGCAATCCCACATGGTGGTGGTGGACCTGGCATGGGACCGATCTGTGTGAAAAAACATTTGGCAAAACATTTACCTGGTCATGTGTCAACAGATGGCAGCCCACAATCTACAGTAAGCGGTGCTGTATCCGCAGCGCCTTACGGTTCG
>CBFGXP010000115.1:0-12109 GCA_965652775.1 uncultured bacterium | reverse complement strand
GAGACGAGAGGGCATGTCTGCCGGGCTTACGCCATTTCATCACCCCACAGTATGAATCGCGGATTAAACTGATGATTTTGATTTCACGTATCTGATCTGTGAAATCCTTTCTAAATCCGATAATCCGTGTTAAAGAACTTGATAGAACAAAAGTAAGGCAGATGGCCATTTCGTTCCAAAATATTCAATGGATATTTTAAAAAATTAGACAATATTCAATTAATTTGCAAATCAGTGAATATAATTAAAAATCAGGTATGGAAACGACCGCTAAATTAAATCTTGACAAACTGGATCGGCAAATCATTCACCACATGATGAATGACGCCAATGTTTCGTACGCAGAACTTGGGAAAAAATTTTTTGTTTCTGCAGGTACGATCCATGTCCGAATAAAAAAGTTACAGGATGCAGGAGTTGTAAAGGGAACAAGGTTCAATGTTGATCTCAAAAAATTGGGATACGATGTGATTGCTTTTATAGGGATCTACCTGAAAGAAAGCTCAATGTATGATGCCGTGGCAAAAGAACTGAACAAAATGCCTGAGATAGTAAGGTTGAATTATACAACGGGAAACTATAGCATGTTTGCAGAAGTGGTTTGCAGGGATATCGGTGAGTTAAAAATGGTATTGCATGACGAACTTCAAAAAATAAAGGGAATTGAACGTACCGAAACATTCATTTCACTTGAAGAAAGTTTTAACCGAACGATCAGGGTCAGTTGACCTGGATTTCAGCAGTAAACGAATTAATGTTACCTTAGATTTTTGTTTGAAAAAGGCTTTTATGAAGAAAAACTTGTTGCGATTATTTATAATGCCGGCAATCATCTTAGCCATAGGCAGTTGTTCAGATAAAGGTGGCGGCGGCGGGGGTGGTGGCAGTGAAGCCAATTTAGCGGTAACATTGAATCCTCCGGCCAACTCAGTTCAGCCGGCTGCTCCGCAAGTGGATTTTCCGCTTACAGTTTCCATTACATCTACGATGCCCGCGCAGGGTGTTACGATTGATGTTTCAGCAAAGAAGGATGATGGCTCAGGTGCTGCTCCTTTTTTTACTGAATCAAGAAGCTCAACGACTGCTAATAATAATTTTACCATAACAGGTACTCCAACAGGAGTGGTTTGCCTTACGACTGTAACAGTTACATCCAAAACGAAGGCGACTAATACCGTAACACTTACTTACAGATATACCAGGAAGCCGTGATGCTAACGTACATCGAGGGCATCGCGAAGGCCATTACCCAGTAAATTAAAAGCAAGTACAAGCAACATTATGGCGAAACCGGGGGCTAGAGCAAGCATTGGGTTTTGCGTTATTATAAAATTATAATTCTCTTTGATCATCAATCCCCAGCTTGGCTGTGGCGGCTGTACCCCGACTCCCAAAAAACTTAGACCGGCTTCAATAACAATTGCAGATGCAAAGTTGGAAGCCGCGATCACCAGAACTGGTCCCATAATATTAGGAAGTATATGCTTGAAGATCGTTCTGAAATGTGAAAAACCTAATACCCTGGTGGCTTCAATATATTCCAGTTCACGTAATGATAAGACTTGCCCCCGGACCAAACGGGCGACACTCACCCACATTGTTAACCCCACCGCTATAAAAACCTGCCAGAAACCTTTCCCCAAAGCAAAGGTGATAGCAAATACCAGCAACAAAGTGGGAATGCTCCAGATTATATTTATAAACCACATTATAGCATTGTCTATCTTTCCCCGGAAGTAGCCCGCCATGGAACCAAGTAAGACACCAATAGAAAGAGAGATAATTACTGTAATTAATCCTACACTGAGGCTGACCCGTGTACCAATGATGATGCGACTTAAAATATCACGACCGAATTTATCGGTTCCCAGCCAGAATTTCCTGGTGGTAATAAAAGATGAAGGCAGTTGATTTAAGGCAAATATCCTTTCTTCTTCAACACCATCATCAATAAATTTTAATACAAGCAGCGAATCTTTGTTAATTAAACGATAGCTATTGATAGGAATAAATTCAAACTCATCATCAGTACCATAAACAAGGTGATGAAAAAAACTCTTTTTACCACTTATGTTGTCTTTTGGAATTTTTAAAAATGATTTTGTAAATCCGGGTTTTTGTTTTCTTATCTCAAGTATGATCCTGTTCGCATACGGGGATGAATCTGGCGCGATAAAATAGGAGAAGATCGCTGTAAATAGTGCAAAGAAAATAATAATAAGCCCAGCCACAGCGCCCCGATTTTTTTTAAGGCGTTTCCATATGGCCTGCTGTGGTAGCAATGAAGTGATATTCATTCAATGAAAGATACAAACTATTTTACCCGACGACCCTTCCATTCAAAACTACCAAATATACCAAGCCATCCGGCAATAACCGTATAAATAATATGCAATGGTTGAAATAACGGAAACCAGTTTATTAAATTTTGTTTATTGTAAAACCTGGCCACAGGATAAAGAAAAATTAATTCTATAAAAGTTTTCAGGAGCAACATCACTGCAAATCCCCACCATAAATTATGTACCCAGAAGCCAGCAATAAATAGTGCTAATAATGAGCAATTAAAAAAATATACAACAAACAAGGCACTGAATATTTTTATATCATTATAATTTGTGGCCTTACTGGCCCATCTTATACGCTGGCTGAAAAATTGTCTCCAGGTTTTTGCTGTTTGTGTAGTAACAATGGCGTCTTTAGAAAGGAGGTAAGAAATTTTTGCGGGAAAATGATTAGATATTTTTTGCATCAGCAGCATATCGTCACCAGACGCTATATGATCAATGCCGGTAAATCCATCCACTTCAAAAAAGGCTTTTCGTTCATAGGCAAGATTGGCGCCGTTGCACATATTATGGATCCTTTTTTGTACCGAGGCAGCAGTGATACCCTGAAGCACCAGGAAATCCAGCGTTTGAAATATTTGCAACAATGTCCATCTGTTTTGCATAGCTACCGGAGCAGCAACAAACACAGCGTCTGTTTTTTCTTTAAACGTTGCAATTGTCTTCAGCCAGTTTTCATTTACAGTACAATCAGCATCTGTTGTAACGATCAGATCACCCTTAGCAGCTGCTATTCCGGTTTCGATTGCCTTTTTTTTATAAGAATTAATTTTGTCTGCCTGCAATCTTATGAGTTTTACAAATGCATAATTCTGAACGATAGCCACAGTATTGTCAGTTGAATGGTCATCAACAACAATCACTTCAAAAAGACTATCAGGATAGTTTTGTACTTCAAGGGATTCCAGGAGTTTTCCAATATTTTCTTCTTCATTTCTTGCCGCAATGATAACCGAGATTTTAGTAACGGGTTCCCGTTTGGCTGGTAAAAAAGGCCTGATCTCTTGCCATCCAATCTTGTAGTAAAGGATCAAAATGCTGTAAATAACAAATAGCCCAATTGTTATATAAAGGAGAATCATGCGTTTGAAGCAAATCTAACAAACAATGTTATACCTGAGCGGAAACGGTATTAATCCTGCGCTGAAAATTAAAAGAGTTTTAGTTTGACTATATGAAGGATATTATTAATTTTGGATAGTTGTATAAACAACTATATGTCAAACAACCATTTTAAAAAAGGCGAATTATACAGTTTTATAACCGGTAAAGCTTCAACAGCTATTGCGAGGAGACTTCAAAAAAAATTCAATGATTCGGGAACAAATTTGACTATTGAACAATGGAGTGTCTTATATCATTTATGGAGACAGGACGGCGTCAGCCAACAGGAATTATGTAATGCCACATTTCGTGATAAACCAAGTATAACAAGGTTGGTTGACAATTTAGAAAAATTGAACCTGGTTAAAAGAGTTGCATCAGAAAATGACAGGCGTATCAATAAGATCTTTTTGACAAGGCAAGCCCAGAAGTTACAAGAACAAACTATGGAACTGGCTGAGGAAACTTTGAATGAGGCATTGAATACAGTACCGGTCGAAAAAATAGAAGTATGTAAAGAAGTGTTACAAATAGTTTATGATAATTTGAAATAGTCAATAGTCAGTTGTGAATGGTGACCAGGTGATGATGGAGAGGCGCAATAATGAGGATAGTATAATGTGGTTTGGTTACATAATATTATTTAAAACTTTTAAACTTTAATACTATGAGTACCGAAGTAAAACAGGCAGCTGCATTAAAGGGCGGTGAGTGGCTTGTAAAAGAGTCTTCGCCATTTGATGTGTTCACACCTGAAAGTTTTTCTGAAGAACAACTGATGATCCGTGATATGTGTGAACAGTATCTTGATAAAGAAGTTTACCCGATACTTGATCGGATTGATGCTATGGAGCCGGGCCTGATGAAGAGTCTTTTGAGAAAAGCAGGCGAACAAGGACTGCTTGCAACTTCTTTCCCGGAAGAGTTTGGTGGCCTCGGAAAAGATTTTGTGACGTCAACAATCGTGAATGAATACCTGGGTGCCGGGCACTCTTTTTCTGTTGCTATAGCTGCACATACAGGCATTGGCACGCTGCCAATTCTTTATTTTGGTACTCCTGAGCAAAAACAAAAATATATCCCTAAGCTTATCACCGGTGAATGGGCTGGAGCGTATGGACTAACGGAGCCAAATAGCGGTAGCGATGCATTAGGCGCAAAGACAACGGCAAAGCTTAGCAGCGACGGTAAACATTACCTGATCAATGGACAAAAATGCTGGATCACCAATGGTGGATTTGCTGATGTCTATACGGTGTTTGCAAAAGTGGATGGAGATAAATTCACAGGGTTTATTATTGAAAGAGGAACAGAAGGATTTACGCAAGGTCCCGAAGAGCACAAAATGGGGATCAAAGGATCTTCGACTGTTCAATTATATTTCCAGGATTGCAAAGTACCTGTAGAAAATGTATTGGGTGAAATTGGCAAAGGACATAAGATCGCCTTTAATATCCTGAACATCGGTCGTTTGAAATTAGCTGCAGCTGCACTGGGCGGTGCAAAAAGAGCAACAACTGATTCTATTCGGTATGCAAAGACAAGAGAACAATTCAAACAACCTATTGCCAACTTTGGCGCTATTAAATACAAATTGGCGGAAATGGCAATTAAGATCTTTGTGGGTGAAAGTGCATTGTACCGCACCGCCAATTGGATTGACAGAAAAGAGCATGAGTTACTTGAAGCTGGTAACCCATTTAGCGAAGCTTTACTTGGCGGGGCGGAAGAATATGCTATCGAATGTGCTATGCTGAAAGTTTTTGGCAGCGAGGTACTGGATTATGTAGTGGATGAAGGGGTGCAAATTCATGGTGGCAATGGCTTTAGCGCAGAGTATAATATTTCAAGAGCATATCGTGACAGCAGGATTAACCGGATATATGAAGGAACAAACGAGATCAATCGATTACTCACTCTTGATATGACCTTGAAAAGAGCAATGCAGGGACGACTTGAACTGATGGGTCCTGCTATGGCAGTGCAGAAAGAATTAATGAGTATTCCTGATTTTGGAGCAGAAGAAGAAGGGACATTTGTGAAAGAGAAAAAACTTATTGCTAATTTAAAAAAAGCAATTTTAATGGCATCGGGAGCTGCAGTGCAAAAGTTAATGACGAAGGTTGAAAGTGAGCAGGAGATACTCATGAATCTTGCTGATATGGCAATAGAGACATTTAATGCAGAAAGTGTGTTGCTAAGAGTAATGAAATTAGTGGATCAAAAGGGAGAAACAGCCTGCGCTAATTATATCGATATCATGCACACTTACCTCTATGATGCTGCTGATAATGTAAATAAGTTTGGGAAAGATGCTATCAATTCATTTGCAGAGGGCGACGAACAACGCATGATATTGATGGGTTTGAAAAGATTTACCAAGGCAGAGCCCTTTAATGCGAAAGACGCGAGAAGGAGAATAGCAGATAAAATGATAAATGAAGGAAGATATTCTTTCTAAATAATCAATTTAATTTCCATTGACCGGTTATTCTTTTTGGAGTAGCCGGTTTTTTTTCATCGGAGAAGAATCGCATCAGCTCTCTGCGGGTAACCAATAATTCTTCCAGCTTCTTTTTTCTTCTGCTTTCTATGATGAGGCCTACAGACAATATTGTGCAATAAATTATTGTAATGAAATAATAGATCAGGAAGAGGTTCGGGATATCAGGTAATGTGAGCACATAATGCATCAGGTAAATAATGATAAAACAACCATATGCGAATGTCAGTGAAGATGCGATCACAGCCTTTCCTATAAATTTGTTATGAGTAAAACCCCGTTTAACAGTATAAACAAAATAATACATAGAGTATCCAAATACAATTAAAAGACCCGGCCCCATTGTCAGTGTTATTGTTTTCACAGTAATGCCATACATAAGAATCAATATAATTTCAAAAAGAATAAATGCGGCCAGGACTATTTTCAACCTTTTTACCTGAATCGAAGGAGATATATGAAATATCAAAAAAGATAGAATAAGCGGCATGTCTGTCAGATTATTAATAATGCCATAGTAGCGTTCAATTGTTTTCGTCACGTTCACGAGATGTTCGGTCATCAGGTTAAAGCCAAAAGCCAGTAAGCAATAAATAAAGAGAGGGATATATTGTTTGTAACGTATAAGTTTCGTTGCTACAATAATGAATACCGGCGCAAAAAGGACAATGGTCGATAGAATTCCGATGGCACTATGCCAGCTCATATGTAATGGTTTTTATAGGATAGGTATAAAAGAATTATACTGGTCAACAAATAAACGAAATGCCCGAAACACTAGTGTAGTAAAATGCTGATTTATAACAAAATCAAGCAAAAGTGCTCAATCATTTAGTAATACTACTGGAGGGGTGTCGGAGTTTTTAAGAACCCTAAAAGAAAGAAATACTACTGCTTTTTCTCATGTTTCATTTCTGGCCTGGGAAATCCATCATGGCATGTATAGCATGAAACAGCCATCGTTTCACCCGCCTTATAAACAATAGTGTAGTCAAAAAAGTCTTTGTTGATCGCAGCTGTCATTTTCATCATTTGACGGGTAATCTCCTTTTCCGGCTTATCATCACTGGCATAGTCAAGGTCATTAGGATTAATCTTACTTTTCGCATGGCAAAAATCACAAGAGACATTCAACTGTTTCGAATAAGCCTCCATTACAGAGTCAAGATCAGCATCACTAATATCTTTTGGAAGAACCTTCAGGTTTCTCTCATTGCTTCTCATGCCCGGTTTGCTGGCTGCCATACCTATAAAAACGAATGCTGCCAGAGTAAGAAAAACCATCAATTTATTTTTCATGCTTGTGAATTTGATTTTGAAATTACTAAATCCCTTGGGTTAGCGATCTTTTATCATTTCATTTGGGTTAACGGTAACTTTGGTCAAAAATTTAAAAATATGTCATCATTAGTTAATGAATTTAATGATTATCGTACCCGGATGAACGAGGTTATTCTCAGCAAAAACAATCTTGTGATGAAACGCCTCTGGAACCTGGACACCAATACATATGAGGATGGTGCCCTGGACAAGAAGACGAAAGAAATGCTCGGATTGGTTGCCAGTATGGTACTCCGATGTGACGATTGTATTAAGTACCATCTCGGGAAATCTCATGAATTGGGCATAACTACTACCGAGATGTATGAGATATTTGCTGTTGCCAATATTGTTGGTGGCACGATAGTCATCCCCCATACCAGGCGGGCAGCGGAATTTTGGGAAGAATTGGAGAAAGGCAAAGACTAAACAAGCGCCCTGATAAAATCACAGTTAACGTTTTCAAAATTCCTTGCTTACTACGTGTTATTGTCTAAATTTGTAATCAATTTTTTTCTATGAGTGACGCTACTGTAGCCCCTGTTTTGACCGCCAAAGATTTTGTAACCGACCAGGAAGTTCGTTGGTGTCCCGGTTGTGGCGATTATTCAATTCTTGCACAGGTGCAAAAGGTGATGCCTACTTTAGGTATTGCCCGTGAGAATATTGTTATTATTTCAGGAATTGGTTGTAGCAGCCGTTTCCCGTACTACATGAACACGTATGGAATGCATTCGATTCACGGGCGAGCGACAGCAGTTGCGAGTGGATTGAAGGCTTCAAGGCCTGAATTGAGTGTGTGGATAGTGACTGGCGATGGAGACAGCCTGAGCATCGGGGGTAATCATACGATCCATTTGCTAAGAAGAAACTTTGATGTCAATATTCTGCTTTTTAATAACCAGATATATGGGTTAACCAAAGGACAGTATTCACCAACATCAGAAGAAAACAAGGTTACAAAATCAACGCCATACGGAAGTATTGATCATCCGTTTAATCCGCTGGCGCTGGCGATGGGTGCTGATGCAACTTTTGTCGCAAGAACAATGGATCGTGATCCAAAACATTTGCAAGCAATGCTGCTTCGTGCCAATGCACATAAGGGAGCTTCTTTCCTTGAGATCTACCAGAATTGTAACATATTTAATGATGGCGCATTTGAAATGTTCACTGAAAAAGGAACAAAGCCTGCTGAGACCTTGTTCCTTGAGCAAGGCCAGCCCTTAATTTTCGGAGCAAACAAAGAGAAAGGAATAAAGCTTGATGGCTTTACGCCAAAAGTTGTAAATCTGGGCGAAGGCTATAGTGCAAATGATCTTTGGATACATGATGAAAAGGATATTTACAAAGCACAGATACTCGTTCGCATTTTTGATAACCCAAATACCGAAGGCCATTTGCCAAGACCATTTGGTGTCTTCTACCAAACTGAGCGTAGTTGCTACGAGAATGTGATGGAGCAGCAAATAAGAGAGGCTAAGGCAAAGAAACCTGCTGATCTTGATAAGCTGTTAAGAGGAAATGAAGTGTGGGTGATCAACTAAGTACAACTGGTTTTCTCAACTCTTTATCTGCGTTCTCAAACACTTTTCTCTTTTTTCTTTCGTACCACCATACGGGTGCGGTTTTCTTCATTACTGTATCTATACTTCGCATACCTAAAAGATTCCAGGCTGCTTTCATTTTCCCTGTTAAAGTTGGTTGAATTGCGCGTAGACTCATGGCAAACCCGCTGTCGAGGTATTCCATATGGTGCCACCACCCGGCAGGCATAAATAATGTGTCCCCGTGTTCAAGTACTGCTTCAAGTCCATGGGCTAGTTTTAATGCCGGGAATTTTTCATAATCGGGGCTTCCATTTTGCATATAGTAATTTGAAAAATCGGCAAGTGATAAAACTTCAAATGGTTTTCGGTAAAGCTTGTATTGTTCTTCAAAAGGAAATAACAACACTCTTTTTCGCCCGGCAAATTGTGTATGTAATATATTTGAAAGATCGATATCAAAATGCATATGGGTAATAGAAGTGGCGCCGCCCGTAAAAAGCATCGGGTACTTTTTTATAAAGCCTTTCATCATGTGTTCTGGCCATGTAAAATCGTTGATCAATTCCGGAGCATGATCAAAAATATTGAATAAAAAAATTCGCCAGCCTGCAGGCCCTTTTCTTATCATGTCAATATACTCACCAAATGTTTTGTAATCGTCCGCTTTATTTATCGGAGTATATGCGTCACTTTTAGTGTTGTTATAAAGAGGGACTTGTTTATCGCCAACCAATTCTTTAAAATAATCCCAGTTCCATTTAGTGTACGCGGGCCATTTATGTGAAAGGTCGCGGATAATTACCGGCATGTTCTTATCATAGAATTCATTTCTGAATTCTTCCGGTGAGATGGAATCTAAGATCGGAAGCGGCTTCAACTGCATGCGTGCAATTTAGACAAAGATATTAATCAGTGTCATTCAGCTTGTCAACTAACTGATAAAATTTACGGTTGCACGAGATTGAAACTGAAGTGACAGCATTAAATGTTACTTTCCTCTTTAAAAAGTTCGGGCTGTTCGCTAAAAAGGCGCCAACTTTTCCGGTGATATTTACACATACCATGTTGTTCAAGGGCTTTTCTATGTTCAGGCGTTCCATATCCTTTATTACATGCCCAATTATAAAAAGGAAATTCGTCATGAAGTTTTTTCATATACTCATCACGGTAAGTTTTGGCAAGAATACTTGCGGCGGCAATTGAGGCATAAGTTGCATCCCCTTTTATAATACAACGATGCGGTATCCTTTTGTATTTTTTAAAGTAATTCCCATCGATCAATAACAATTCAGGTTGAAATTTCAAACGACTCACAGAAACATGCATTGCTTTTACTGAGGCCTGCAAAATGTTAATGCGGTCAATCTCCTTATGACTGATGCTGGCGACCGCAAAACTGATCGCTTCTTTTTCGACAACGATCCTCAATTCGTTTCTTTCTTCTTCCGTTAGTTGTTTTGAGTCATTCAAAAGCGGGTGAAAAAAATCTTTTGGAAGAATAACTGCAGAAGCAAACACCGGTCCGGCAAAACAGCCACGGCCGGCTTCATCGCAACCCGCCTCAGTTAATTGGTCCTGGTAAAAAGAATTCAGCATTTTTGAGGAATACACAAATATCGCAGAACAAAATTTATTTTCGGCAGTCCTAGCAGCTAACTTTGCGCCGATATGTCCCGAACTTTTCCACAGCGATCATCAAAGTGGGTTGCTATTTGGTTATTGATTGGTGTTGGAATGATCATCATTCAAATTTTACTGGGCGGTGTTACACGTCTTACCGGCTCCGGACTTTCGATCACTGAATGGGACGTGATAACCGGCTCCCTGCCACCACTAAACGAGCAACAATGGATCGAACAGTTCAATAAGTATAAGCGAACTCCGCAGTTTTTAATTCTCAATGCTGATTTTACATTACAGGATTTTAAGTTTATCTTTTTCTGGGAATGGTTTCACCGTTTTTGGGCAAGATTGATAGGTGTTGTTTTTGCAATTCCCTTTATCATCTTTCTTTTTCAAAAGAGATTCAAGGAGGAAATGATAAAGCCATTGATCATTCTCTTTCTTCTTGGCGCATTGCAGGGTGCAGTAGGATGGATCATGGTGGCAAGCGGGTTAACAGGAGATGCTATTTACGTGAAGCCAACACGATTGATGCTGCATTTTATCCTTGCCTTAGGATTACTTTGTTATACATTATGGTTCGCCCTGCAATTATTAGTGCCGGATGAAAAACGAGTTATAAATAAGAGATTAAAGAATTTTACAGCGGTCTTAATTGCTATACTTGTATTGCAATTGGCTTTTGGAGCATTAATGGCCGGGCATAAAGCTGCAACCGCTGCACCCACGTGGCCAGCTATTAATGGAGCATTTGTTCCCGGCGGAATGTTTTCATCCCGGGATGGCTTGCTAAGCTTAATTGAGAACAAGATCACCATTCATTTTATTCATCGTTCCCTTGCATATATCCTTTTTTTGCTTATTATTTTTTGGACCTGGAAAGTCTATAAAATAAAAGGGAGCAGCCTGTTCATTAAATCAAAATGGTCGCCTTTTTTGCTTGTATGTTTACAGATCATTTTAGGAATATTCTCCGTCATTACCAGTGTGAGAATTATACCGAATCATTGGGGACTATTTGAATGGATGGCCCAGCTTCACCAGTTATTTGCTATGCTTTTGTTATTATCACTTGTTTGGATGGGATATCTTTTAAAAAGTAAATAGCCTGGTTTGAAATAACCCCGGTTTAATACTAATTTTAAAGAATATAAAACCGCATCTCCTTTACTTATGAAAGCCTGGCTTCGCGGATTTTTTTATTCATTTCCTGTTCAACTGTTATTTCTGCATTTCAGAAAATACCAGGTGCTGCTTATTTTCTGGTTTGTATTATTCAGTACCGTCAATGGAACTTTTATGCGGAGCTTTGGCGCCGACTCGCTATACCTGGCGCCGGAATATCTTGGAAACGTAAATGCACTTGGTGCTGGCATTGTCGGTATCGCCATCGGGATGTTTATTATGAGCTGGAATATCGCCAGCTTTATTTTGTTTAGCCGCCATTTTAGATTTCTTGCTGCTACTACCAATCCTTTCCTGAGATATTGTGTAAACAATTTTGTAATACCAGCAGCCTTCCTGGTTTTCTATTTTATAAAAGCATGGCAATTTATCCGGTACAAAGAACTGATATCTACCGCAGAATACCTGATGCTATCAGGCGGTTTCTTGTGTGGTTTGTTGTTGATTCTCTTCATTTCTTTCATTTATTTTTTCAG
>CBFGXP010000114.1:0-12150 GCA_965652775.1 uncultured bacterium | reverse complement strand
TTATGTACACATACAACAACAGATATATGATTTCGGCTACGGTGCGTTCCGATGCTTCATCAAGGTTGGCCGAAGGACATAAATGGCATACTTATCCGGCTGTATCTGTTGGATGGAATATCGGTAGGGAAGCTTTCATGGAAGGAATCTCGTTTATAAACAGCTTGAAACTGCGTGCGGGGTACGGTGAAACTTCCAACCAGGCAATTGCGCCTTATGCTACGCTCGGGCTATTAAGTACAAGGCCTTACAACTTTGGTCCCTCGAGTTACTCTACCGGGTTTTATGTCACGCAATTGCCGAATGTGGATCTGGGATGGGAGTTCTCCAAGACCTGGAACTTCGGTGTTGACTTTTCGCTTCTGAAAAACCGCTTGTCAGGTACTATGGAGTATTATATAACAAAAACTGAGGACATTCTTCTTGGTCTTGGATTGCCACCAACATCTGGCGTTAGCGGATTTACTGCAAACATTGGGACAACCCAAAACAAAGGATTTGAATTTAGCCTGAATGGAGTAATTATCGACAATAAGAATGGTTGGACGTGGGAAGCAGGATTTAACATCTATACAAACGACAACAAACTGGTGTCGCTTGCTTCAGGACAAACCAGGGATGAAGGTAATATGTGGTTTGTAGGACATAATATTAATGCGATTTACGATTATAAAAAGATTGGACTTTGGAACACGACTAAAGATAGTGCTGATGGTTACATGAATATCCTGGAGCCGGGTGGAAGAGTTGGAATGATCAGAGTTCTATATACGGGTGGTTTTAACGCCAACGGTACACCGGTTAGAGCCATCGGTACTGCCGACCGGCAAATCATAGATGTGGATCCCGACTTTCAGGGCGGCTTTAATACCCGGGTTTCTTATAAGGGCTTTGATCTGGGTTTGGTAGGTATTTATAGAAGCGGTGGTATTCTTGTCAGCACCATTCATGGCGCCAATGGTTATCTAAATTTACTGACCGGACGCAGGAATAATTTAGACGTGGACTACTGGACACCATCCAACACCGACGCTAAATATCCCAATCCCCAGGGTCCGATTAGTAATGATAATCCCAAATATGCAAGCACACTAGGTTATTTTGATGCCTCTTTCCTGAAAATTCGTACTATAACACTGGGATACGATTTCAGCCGCAGCCTGATAAAGAATTCTGGTGTTAAAATGCGTATGTACTTCACTGCGCAAAATCCTTTTGTCATGTTCTCACCATACCATGATGAATCTGGTCTTGATCCTGAAACTAACTCTTTTGGAAATGAAAACCAGGCAGCGGGTAGTTATCCAAGACGCATTCTGACTGTCGGGTTTAATACACCTTCAACCCGCAACTACATTCTTGGCGTTAATCTGACATTTTAAAAAATACGGATATGAAACATATACAAATAAAATCTATTATCGTATCGACGCTGTTTATACTGTTGGCTCCAGGTTGTAAGAAAATCCTGGAGGAAGAGCCGCGCAGTATTTATACACCCGAATTTTTCAAAACAGAAAAAGGGGTGTTAGGTGGTATAACGTCCCAATATGCTCATCTGCGTTTTATATACGGCCAACCATATTATTATAATGCCTTAGAAACTGGTACCGACGAATATACTTATGGTCAAAGCGCTGACGGCAATCATAGAGATATGGACCTTAGTGGTGTCGGGAATCTAACGGGTGCCAGTAGCCGCTCAGACGTATTATGGGGTGTTGCCTTTTCTAATATAAATACGGCAAGCGGGATTATTGAGAATGCTGCTGCGGTTGGACTATCAAATGCGCTGATAGCCGAAGCCAGGTTTTTTCGTGCTTTCGATTATTTTATGTTAGTACAAACTTTTGGGGGGGGTGCCACTGGATCTTGGTGCAGGAGAATTGAAATTCAATACAACACCCTCAAGAAAATCCGTCCGCAACACCGTGCCACAGGTTTATACCAAGGCCATATTCCCGGATCTGCTGACAGCGATTAACGATTTGCCTGCAACTGGCCGTGTCACGGGCGGAGCTACGAAAACACTGGCTCGTCTTTACCTGGCAAAAGCATATTTAACTTATGCGTGGTGGCTGCAAAATCCAAACAACATCCCGACCTATCCGGCATCGCCAAGAACTGACCCCGATGGAAAAGATGCCGCCTACTATTTCCAGCAAGCTTATAACATTGCTACGCAGGCCATCGACAATCCGGGTCCCTTCGGTTTGGAAAATACTTTTTATGACGTTCACATCGGCGGTAACGATCGCAACAAGGAAATGCTTTTATATGCCGATCATACGGAGCAAAGTGAATTTTATAACGGATCACCTATTACGGGTTTTCAAAGTGAAATAGGTAATGATGGCAGGAACTCAGCCGTTTGGTTTGTTACCAGTAATTATACGAATGTAAGAAGCGCTCCGAACTCCAATGGAACTGGTCCTGCCGTCAGTTCTGTGCAAAGGGAAGCAGCCCAGGGCTTAGGACGTCCTTATGTTCGGATGGCCCCACCTATCGGCGTTTTTACAAATACTTTTGCTGAAAAAACGCTGGACTCCCGTTACGATGGTACTTTCAGCACAGTTTACAGAGGCAATTGGCCTAAAGCAGGAGTAACTAACACGACGCTTTACAATGCAAATGACCTTCCGATCGTTCCGGGTGATTCTGTTTTGAGCTTCCTGGAATACGAATCTCAAGCTGTCGGACTTGTTTATCCCACGGGAGCATCTTTCCCGGGAAAAACTTCTAATAACGTCGGCGCGGGCCAAATGCCTGGCAGAGCGGATTTTGTTGTTGCTCCCAGCGGCATTAGCAGGCTTCTGTTTCCTGGCTTATGGAAAATGGGTACATATCGTACCGATAACGCAGGCGGGTTGGGCCAACCGAATGCCCCCCTTACTCGTCCTTTCAAAATTGCCAAGTTCTCAGAGTTATATTTTATTGCGGCAGAAGCAGCCGTAAAGGGTGCTACAACTGTAGCAGGTAAAACCGCCAGAGACCTTGTTAATGTGATTCGTGCACGGGCAGGTAAGTGGAAATTCTCTAACAAGTATAACAAGGCATTTGTTGTAGACAACAGCGCAGCGGTCACTGCGGCAACTCCCGCGACTATCGACATTAATTATATTTTGGCGGAACGTTCCCGGGAATATTTTGGAGAAGGTCTGCGCTGGTTCGATTTGGTTCGTACACAAAAGTGGAACGAGCTGGCTGGCACATATCAAATATGCGGTCCAAATGCCGGGGATCATACACCCCTAACGGTAACACGTACTATTCAGCCATTTCATTATTTGCGCCCCATTCCACAGGGTCAACTTGACGGTATGGAGGCAACTCCGGATGAAAAGGCTGCCTATCAAAATCCAAACTATCAATAAGTTTTTCTTTCATATTAAGCATTAGTAATAACGGGGATGATTATTCATCCCTGTTTTAAATCAGTATAAAAGAAGTTCTTGAAATAAAATTTTATACTTACCGCACCTGGTTAAAAAAATGTATTTCATTTTAAATGAGTGATCTGATGAAGAACAACCTGCTTCTTTTTATACTATTTTTTATAACCGGATTAATTTCCTGCAGTAAAAAAAATACTCCGGCGCCTCCAGTCACTCCTCCCGTAGTACCCGAATCAACTCTAAAAGATGCTGCGACTTATACCATTGGCGTCGGTGTGAGTTATGACCTGTTAAAGAACAACACAAACTATTCTGGTTTGGTAAAAACACAATTTGACAGAATAACACCTGAATACCAGATGAAACATGGTGCCAACGTAAAGAATGACGGTTCATTCGATTTTTCAAGAACAGACGAACTTGTTAATACATTAGCAGGAGGAAATGGTCTTACAGTTTTTGGACACACATTGGCATGGCATCAGAATAACAATGGTAATTATCTCCGTTCATTAGCTAGCACCACCGGACCCAATCTTGTTTTAAATGCAGGGTTTGAAAATGGATTCACCAATTGGTTTGCACAAGTTTCATCAACTCCGCCAACCGCTGGTTCAATCACACTTGAGACAACTGACCCCCAATCAGGCACGCAAGCTGCAAAAGTTGTTGTAACCGCACCAGGTCCTAATGCATATAGCATACAAATCGTTTCCGATAATTTTAGCGTTACAAACGGATCAGTTTATAAATTAAAGTTTTGGGCCAAAGCCGCCGCCAATGCTCAATCATTGAGAGTTGTGGCACAGGGAACATCGTTCTATGCACAACAAGACCAGCCATTGACTACCACATGGGCTCCATACACTTTTAATTTTACACCAACAGAAAATTCTGTCTCCGTAAAATTTCATTTTCCTAATGCTGGCAGTTTTATGATTGATAATCTTAGTGTAGCGCTTTCTTCAACCGTATTAGACCCGTTAGTCGTAGATAATGCTTTGCATAACTGGATCACCGCTATAGTTGATCGGTATAAAGGAAAAGTAACTGGTTGGGATGTTGCGAATGAAGTAGTGGTAGATGGCACGGGTGCTCTTAGAACAAGTTCCAACTCATCAGGTACAACCAGTGATAATTTCTATTGGGCCGATTACCTGGGAAGAGGTTATATCGCAAATGCCTTTCGTTGGGCAAATGCCGCGGATCCTTCTGCAAAACTGTTTATTAACGACTATAACCTCGAATCCGATAACAGGAAACTGGACTCCATTATTAAGTTGATCAATGAATTAAAAACTGCCGGGGTGCCGATCCATGGCGTAGGGTTACAAATGCATATAAGTATTAATACAAACAATGCAGGTATTGACAATGCATTTCAGAAATTAGCAGCAACAGGTTTGTTGATACATGTATCGGAAATGGATGTGAGGTTAAATCCATCAAATACTCCGGGTTTTTCAGTATCATCAACCTTGCTCGAACAACAAGCTCAGAAATATAAATACGTTGCACAATCTTATTTTCAAAATGTTCCTGCACCTCAACGTTTTGGCATTACAGTGTGGAATCTTACTGATGCAGATAGTTGGATAGTTTTAAGTGGAAATACAGATTTTCCCACATTGTTTAACAATAATTATCAAAAAAAAGCGGCATTCAGCGGTTTGTTGCAGGGAATAAAATAATTTAAACCTTTATTTAAACCAAAAAAGTCATGACTACATTAATTGAAACCCGGAAATACTTTAAAAGTGTCAGTAAAATAATATTTGAAGGAATTGAATCAGACAATCCTTTTGCATTTCGATGGTATGATGAAAGTAAAATGATTGCAGGTAAATCCATGAAAGATCATCTACGGTTTGCCTGTGCGTATTGGCATAGCTTTAATGGTAATGGTGCAGATCCCTTTGGAGAACCAACCCATTTATTTCCATGGGATGAAAAAACAGATCCAATTGAAAGAGCAAAAGATAAAGCCGATGCGGCATTTGAGTTTATCACAAAACTTGGCTTACCGTATTACTGTTTTCACGATCTTGATGTTGTTGACTACACCAACAACATAACCGAAAACGATAAAAGATTAAGTGCAATAACGGAATATTTAAAAGAGAAGCAGGAAGAAACCGGGGTTAAGCTTCTTTGGGGTACCGCCAATCTTTTTTCCAACAGGAGATACATGAATGGTGCCGCCACCAATCCTGATTTTCATGTATTGTCTCATGCAGCAGCGCAAGTAAAAGCAGCATTGGATGCGACAATAACTTTAGGGGGCGAGAATTATGTTTTTTGGGGTGGGAGAGAAGGTTACATGACTTTGTTGAATACGAACATGAAAAGAGAGAAGGAACATCTTGCAAAATTTTTACATGCAGCTAAAGATTATGCAAGACAAAATGGATTTAAAGGAACATTTTTTATTGAACCAAAGCCATGCGAGCCAAGTAAACACCAATATGATTACGATTGCGAAACTGTGATCGGATTCCTACGCCAATATGACCTGCTGAATGATTTCAAAATAAATGTGGAAGTAAATCATGCAACCCTGGCTGGTCATACATTCACACACGAATTGCAGGTTGCCGCCGATGCCGGATTGCTCGGAAGTATCGACGCCAATCGTGGCGATTATCAGAATGGTTGGGATACGGATCAATTTCCCAATGATCTGAATGAATTGACAGAAGCAATGCTTGTGATCTTGCAGGCAGGTGGCTTTAGAGGTGGTGGAATAAACTTTGATGCAAAGATCCGTCGCAACTCAACAGATGCTGAAGATCTGTTCCATGCACATATCGGTGGCATGGATGCTTTTGCAAGAGCATTGATTACGGCCGATAGTATCTTAAATAAATCAGATTATAAAAAACTTCGAAAAGAAAGATATGCTACATTCGATAGCGGTAGCGGAAAAGAATTTGAAGAAGGAAAGCTATCTTTAGAAGACCTCAGAACCTATGCTATAGAAAATGGTGAGCCTGCGATAAAAAGTGGTAAGCAGGAATATCTTGAAAATATTATTAATCGGTTTATATAAGTATTTTTAAAATTCTAAACGACTGCTATGAATAGTTATCTAACGGGGTTAGACTGGGCTATTATATTAGTTTACTTCGCAATTATTGCCGGCATTTCCTGGTGGGCTGTAAAAAAGAAAGATAAAACTTCGGCTGATGACTATTTTCTTGCCGGTCGCCATTTAGGCTGGTTTGTGGTAGGTGCTTCTATTTTTGCTTCCAATATTGGATCTGAACATTTAGTTGGCCTGGCAGGATCAGGTGCAACAGACGGTGTTGCATTGGCGCATTATGAATTGCATGCATGGTGTTTACTCGTATTGGGTTGGGTGATGGGACCATTCTTTATGCGGTCAAAAGTTTTTACGATGCCTGAGTTTTTGGAAAGAAGATTTACTCCAAAAGCCCGAACTGTTTTGTCTCTTATATCCTTATTTGCGTACATCCTAACTAAAATTGCGGTTGGTATTTTTGCAGGTGGTGTTGTTTTCCGTGCATTATTGCCCGATGTGAACTTCATGGGAATGGATTCATTCTGGATTGGATCTATCCTGCTTATTATTTTAACTGGTATCTACACAATTATAGGCGGGTTAAGAGCAGTTGTTTATACTGAAACGCTTCAAACTTTTGTAAAAATTATAGGGGCTCTTCTTGTTACTTACTTTGGTCTGCAAGCCCTGGGTGGTTGGGATAAATTGAGAGAAATCTGTGGCAGCGAAATGTTTAATCTTTGGAAACCAATTGTACCGGATGGAGTGGAAAGCACTTGGGCTCCGGTAAAAGAGGCAGGAAGACAAGCATGGTATTTTAATGATAAATATCCATGGCCCGCTATGTTGTTCTGTGCACCGATCATTGGTCTGTGGTATTGGTGCACGGATCAGTATATCGTGCAGCGTATTTTAGGAGCAAAGAATGATAAAGAGGCACGACGTGGTAGCATCTTTGCCGGGTTTCTGAAACTTACTCCCGTTTTTCTATTTATCATTCCGGGTATGATCTGTTTTGCATTGGCCAAAAGCGGGATCAACGCCGATATACAACAGCGTTTGATGAATACAGATGGAACTGTGAATCGCGAAGCCGCACAAGGAGCATTTGCAATGTTAGTGACACATGTTCTTCCTGTTGGGGTTAGAGGTATCGTGGTTGCGGGATTGCTGGCTGCATTGATGAGTGCATTAGCAGGTGTTTTTAATGCTTCTTCTTCCTTGTTCACGATGGATTTTTATTCTAAACTTAGACCAAAAGCAACCCAGGTTCAATTGGTCCGTGTGGGTCGTGTTGCTACAGTAGTTATGGTAGTTATAGGACTCCTTTGGATACCCGTTATACAGGGAGCAAAAGGTTTGTATGATTATTTACAAGGCATACAAGCCTACCTTGCACCACCTATATTTGTTGTCTTCTTTTTTGGCGTTTTTATGAAACGGGTAAACGGTCCCGGATGTTTAGCCACGCTGATCACAGGGTTTATAATGGGATTGATCAGACTTATTATAGATACACCTGTAAAACTGGGAGGTGCGCCTTATGAAGAAGGTTCATTCCTGTGGATAGTCAACAATACTTTCTTCCAATACTATAGTCTTTTAATTACTATCGTTTGCATTATCGTATTCCTGGCAGTAAGCTATGCAACAAAACCCCCTGATTATGCAAAGATCAGCGGACTTACTTTCTCAACTTTAACACCACAAGACAGAATGGAAAACCGTGCGAGCTGGAATTGGAAAGATGTGTTCCTATCAGTATTATTGATTGTCGCCATCATTGCTATATATATGTATTTTACCGGATAAATAGAAAGGCACGTGACCTTATTTAATAATCAATAATTATTAATTAATAATTATTGATTATTTTCTTTTTAGGGAATGCCTGAGTCATGATACTTTTACATTTCTAAAAAACTTCAAGATGTTAATGCATCAAACAATGCGGTGGTTCGGACCTGGTGATGTCGTGAGTCTATGGGATATCCGACAAGCTGGTTGCGCCGGTGTTGTTACTGCCCTCCATCATATTCGTGTTGGCGAGGTCTGGACGAAAGATGAGATCGAGAAACGTAAAGCTGTCATCGAATCAGCTGGTATGACCTGGACGGTGATAGAGAGCCTGCCGGTGAGTGATGATATAAAAAGACAAAGCGGAAATTATTTACAGCATATTGAAAACTACAAACAAAGTATTCGCAATGTAGCTGGTTGTGGATTGAAGGTCATCACTTATAATTTTATGCCGATACTTGATTGGCTGCGCACCGATACACAATACGAGATGCCTGACAAGAGCACAGCGCTATATTTCAACCGTGCTGATTACCTGGTATTTGATCTGTTTTTACTGAAAAGACCCGGTGCAGAAAGAGATTATTCCGCTGATGAATTGAATAAGGCCAAAAGGAGAAATGAAGAACTGTCTTCGGAGCAAAAGAAAAAATTATATGCCAATATGATGATGGGGTTACCCGGCAGTGATGATTCATTTACTCCTGAGCTGGTATTAACAGAATTAAAAAAGTATGAAGGCATCGATGTAAAAAAATTAAAGCAGCATCTGTTTTATTTTTTACAACAAATAGTGCCTGTTGCTGAAGAATGTAATGTCAAAATGGCTATACATCCAGATGACCCTCCCTACTCTGTGCTCGGCTTGCCAAGGATCATGAGTACGGAAGATGATGCGGCTGATATGCTGAGTGCCGTCCCGTCTTCTGCAAATGGCTTTTGCTTTTGTACAGGAAGTTTTGGTGCAAGAGCAGATAATGATATTCCAAAAATGCTGAAACGTTTTGGAGATCATGTTCATTTTCTCCATTTACGAAATACAAAACGCGATAGCGAAGGCAACTTTTATGAGGCCGATCATCTTGCCGGCGATACAAATATGTATGAGGTGGTAAAAGAGGTTTTACAAATACAGAAGCGAAGAAATATTTCGATTCCCATGCGGCCTGATCATGGTCATCAGATGCTTGATGATCTTAAAAAGAAAACCTATCCCGGGTATTCTGCCATCGGCAGGCTAAAGGGCCTTGCAGAATTAAGAGGACTTGAGTATGGCATTTATCAATCGATGATCAATTGATAACTTTCTATTTATTTTATACAAAGTTGAATTACTTTAATTTTACAGCTCGCTGTAACATTCATGTAAACATATTCTAAATGGAAGGTAAAGATGAAGTTTTTAAAAAGGTAGCTTCAATACTTGAAAAAGCAGACTTAAAAATTGTCGATAAAGATGAATCCCGGCCGTGGGGTGGCTTTTATGTTATTGAGGAAGCACAGGCGCCACAATTTGCCAAACATTTTTTCCCGGAGGAAAACTTAGATGAAATAAAGATCACCGACAAACTTAGCCCGAAAATTTTAATTGTAGCACCACATAAAAGACTTAGCTGGCAATACCATCACCGGCGTGCAGAAATATGGAAATGCATCAGCGATAAAGTATGTGTCGCGACAAGTGATACCGATGAACAGCAACATCTGCACATTTTAAAAAATGGAGATATTATAAAACTTCCAACAGGAAAACGACATCGTCTCATTGGTATGGAAGAGTGGGGTATAGTTGCAGAGATCTGGCAACATACTGATGAATCGGACCCAAGCGATGAAGATGACATTATTCGCCTGCAGGATGATTATAATAGAAAATAAATAATCTCAGGATTTAATAGCATAGGTTTTTACTTATTGGTAACAAACTAAAACGAGATTGATTGAAGCAGAGACTTATTTTTGTACCGAATGAAACATTTAAAAGCCTTAAGTAAATATTTCTGGAAGTATAGGGTCAGGCTTGGGATCGGCGCATTTTTTATTGTTATTTCAAACTACTTCGCTGTACTGGCGCCGCAGGTAACCAGTTTCATCATCGATCACGTTCAAAAAAGCATTGACGCCACACGGGACGTTGTAACACCGGTATCAGGTACCCAGCATCGTGAGTTTGATATTCTTGTGGTTGGATTCATTGATTGGATAAAAAAGAATTTTTACCAGGATTCGGATCTCTCAAAAGTCGTTATTATATGCGGGGTGACCATTTTACTGCTTGCACTACTACGGGGGTTTTTTATGTTCCTGATGAGGCAAACAATCATTGTGATGAGCCGCCACATTGAATACGACCAAAAGAATGAGGTCTTTCAACATTACCAGCAGCTTGATACATCATTTTATAAAACCCACAGCACCGGCGATCTGATGAGTCGGATGGCCGAAGATGTGGCAAGAGTAAGAATGTTTACGGGTCCGGCTATTATGTATCTTATCAACCTGATTGCTCTTATTTCTTTAAGCTTGTTTTTCATGTTGAAAAAAGATGTAGAGTTGACAGGTTATGTATTAGCTCCGTTGCCAATTCTCGCTATCAGCATCTATTATGTAAATAGTATCATCAATAAAAAAAGCGAAAAGATACAGACATTGCTCGCCAACCTTACTACCAATGCGCAGGAATCCTATTCAGGCATCAGGGTGATAAAATCCTTTGTCCAGGAAAAGGCTATGCTTGGGTTTTTTGAAAAGAATAGTGAGGAGTACAAAAAAAATGCGATTGGACTTTCTAAGGTCGAGTCACTATACTTTCCGTCAATGGCATTACTGATCGGTCTGAGCACCCTGTTAACAATTATGATCGGTGGCTACTATTATATTCATTATCCTGAGCGAATGTCATTGGGAACGATTACTGAATTTGTGATATATATCAATATGCTCACTTTTCCTGTAAGTGCAATCGGGTGGACAGCGAGCATGATTCAAAGGGCCGCTGCTTCTCAAAAAAGGTTAAATGAATTTTTAGATACTAAGCCCACTATTTATAACGGGTCACCTGCTGTTAAGATTGATCTTATTGGTAATATCGAATTTAAAAATGTTGATTTTACTTATTCTCACACAGGCATAGAAGCTCTGAAAAATTTTAATCTTTCAATTAAGAAGGGTGAGAAAGTTGCGATCATCGGCAGAACCGGCAGTGGAAAATCCACAATTGCTCAATTGTTACTTAGAATGTATGACGCTACGAGCGGTAAGATCGAGCTTGAAGGTAAGGATATCAGGGAGACCGATCTTAGATCCTTGCGTGAACAAATTTCTTACGTGCCCCAGGATATTTTTCTTTTTAGTGATACCGTTGCCAATAATATTTCTTTTGGATTAAAAAATGGAGACAAAACAAGAGTTGAAAAGGCAGCCGTTGAAGCCAGTGTGCATAAAGACATTTTGGGCTTCACTGAACAATATGAAACCTTGATTGGGGAAAGAGGTGTTACGTTAAGCGGGGGCCAAAAACAACGGATTTCGATTGCCCGTGCATTAATTAAAGAACATGGGCTGGTGATCTTTGATGATTGCCTTAGTGCGGTGGACGCAAAAACTGAAAATGAAATAATCGGTAATCTGTATGAATACCTGGAAAACAGGACTGCGATCATTATTACTCATAGAATATTCTCTCTTTTTCACTTTGATAAAATCGTCGTGATTGAGGATGGTCAAATTGTAGAACAAGGCACTCATGAACACTTAATGGATTTAAACGGTTATTATACTGAATTATACAACCGCCAGCAACAACAGGACTCTCAGACCAGGTAAAAAGGAGTTTGGGGCCGACGGGAAACAAAATCCCCACAAATTTGGCTGTATCAAAAACATAATTATATTTGTGACTTCCTAAGAATGTGATTATTAATCAGTAAAACA
>CBFGXP010000113.1:0-12237 GCA_965652775.1 uncultured bacterium | reverse complement strand
CTGAATAATATTCGTTTTCATAAAGCAAAAACAGGATTTAACCTGTATGGCTTTGCTGGTGTAGGTGCGACAATTTTTGAAGCAAATGTAAATGCGCTGAGTGAAAGCGGAGCTTCGTATGCTGCTATATTTAATTCAATTGCTACCTCGTCAAATTTCGTCTATGAGAATAGAAAAGATATTCGTGATGCTTTAAAGGACGCTATGGATGATACTTACGAAACGCCTGCAGAAACTGAAGGCGGAATTCGGAGACCAAAATTGGGGGGGAAGACTCTAAAACCTTCTGGCACAATAGGTGGTGGTGTTGCTTTCAAACTGAGTAATCGTTTGAATTTGGCCATTGAAGACAGACATACTTTAGTAAAGACGGATCTGCTTGATGGTCAGCGCTGGCAAGAACATGCCTTGGGTTCTCCGGTGCTTACTCCAGATTATGATTCATACAACTATTTGACAATTGGCCTAAATATCAATCTTGGTGCAAAAGCAGTTGAACCTCTTTGGTGGCTAAACCCGCTTGATTATGCATACAGCGAGATACGCAATCCTCGTTTGATGCGTTTGCCAAAACCAGTATTGCCTGATAGCGATCTTGATGGTGTTACTGACCAGTTCGATCAGGAACAAACGCCTGAAGGTTGTCCTGTAGACACACATGGAGTAACCCGTGATACTGATGGTGACGGTGTTCCCGATTGTAAAGACAAAGAATTAATTACCCCAACTTATTGCCAGCCTGTAGATGCTGATGGTATCGGTAAATGTCCAGTTCAATGTCCTGATTCAACCTGTGAAGGTTGGGGTAGGGCAAGACTTGATTGCGCACAAAGTCTGGGGGCACTGCCAAGCATTGGTTTTGCAAAGAATTCGGTTAAGTTAAGTGAAGATGCTAAAAGACTCTTGGCTGTTGCAGCTGACCGTATGCGTAATTCTCCAGGTTGTACAGTAGTGGTAACAGGGTATTGCGCTGGTAATAAAGTCGAGCAACAAAGAAGCTGGGATAGAGTAAATGCTATTATAAATTACCTGATCGAAAAAGAAGGCATAAGTGGTGATCGACTCATCTTTAAGTATGGTGAAGAAGGAGGCGATTGCGACACGGTTGACATACGCTCAGCTAATGAGGGAGAACAAGGACCAAATACGGTTCCTGCTCCTCACCCAAATCTTCGACGGAACTAATTAAAGTCATTGATAAATTAAAGACCCTCTTTTTTCGGAGGGTCTTTTTTCTTGCCAATGTCGAAAACAGTAAGTATTTATAATAATCTTAACCCCATAGGCTTGGCATCAACTATTTTTTAGAGCAGATTTGCCGGATTAAATCTATCTTTGCCCACTTTTTATGAGAGTTATCCTTTTTGTAGTCATTGCGGGTTTATTAAGCAGTTGTAGCGGGATCAATAAGATTTTAAAGAATAAAGATCCTGAATACAAGTTGCGAATGGCTGAGCAGTATTATGTGAAGAAAAAATATCATTTTGCCCAGGCACTTTATGAGGACGTGATGCCAAATTTCAGAGGAACACCCATTTTTGAAGATTTATATTACAAGTATGCTTATTGTGCCTATTACCAGAAAGATTATTTGAACGCTGAGAATCTTTTCAAGAACTTTCTTGAAGCTTTTCCCAATAGTACAAAGGCTGAAGAGCTTGATTACATGAGAGCTTTTTGCTATTTTAAAATGTCTCCTAAGGTCGCACTGGATCAAACGAATACCGTGAAGGCAATGGGAATGTTGCAAACATTTATAAATACGCATCCCAATTCTCCAAGAAATAAGGAAGCAACAGAGTTCATTAACATTTGTCGTGTTAAATTGGAGGAGAAAGAGAGACTGGCCGCTCAATTATACTTTGATCTTGGTCAGTTCAGGGCAGCAGGGGTAGCCTATACAAGCCTGATAAATGATTTTCCGGATTCGGAAAAGGCTGATGAATATAAACTAATGGTTATAAAATCTTATTTTAGATTTGCAGAATTAAGTGTGGATGAAAGGAAATTTGAAAGGTATGAGCAGGTGATAGCTGAATGTAATGACTTTGTTGACCGTTTTCCGGATAGTAAATTGACCAAAGAAGTTGAACGCTATATTTCATTATCAAATAATAATATTAAAAAAATCTGAACAATGAGTAAACTTAGACGTCAACTAAGCGTTGGCACGAGCAACATAGTTGAAACAAAGAATTTAAATGACATAAAAGAGAAAACGGGTAATCTTTATGAGTCTATTTCAATTATCGGCAAAAGAGCCAACCAGATAAATATTTCATTAAAAGAAGAGCTGCACAATAAGCTTGAGGAATTTGCAAGTCACACTGATAGCCTGGAAGAAATTCATGAAAATAAAGAGCAGATTGAGATTTCAAGGGCCTACGAAAGAATGCCAAACCCCGCCTTACTTGCCACACAGGAATTTATGGAAGAAAAAGTTTACTTCCGTAAAGGAGAAGATGAGCTTTTTAGTTAATTAACCGCAATGTTTTCACCGATAAAATAATTTAGCGTCCCAAATTCAAGGGACGCTTTTAGTTTCTAATAGTTAGTTTTAATTTTATAGACTAAATGATAGCAGGTAAAAAGATATTGCTCGGCGTAACAGGAAGTATTGCGGCATATAAATCTGCATTCCTGGTTAGGCAGCTTGTGAAAGCTGGTGCTGAGGTTAAAGTGATCATGACGCCTGCAGCAACTGACTTTATCTCAAAACTTACACTTTCTACCCTGTCAAAAAATAAAGTGCTTATTGATCTCTTTGATGAAGACTCTTGGGCAAATCATGTGATGCTGGGAAGGTGGGCTGATGTAATGTTGATTGCACCATTGAGTTGTAACACACTTTCGAAAATGGCAAATGGCCAATGTGACAATTTATTACTTGCCGTTTATTTATCGGCAACATGTCCTGTTATTGTAGCGCCGGCCATGGATGAAGATATGTGGCATCATCCCTCTACAAAAGAAAATATCCAGAAGCTCCTGGATTTTGGAAATATAGTTATACCGGTAGATAAAGGAGAACTTGCCAGTGGATTAATCGGCGACGGACGTATGGCAGAACCAGATAATATCATAAAATTTATTGAAGGCGATTTTTTTGCTTCTAAATCATTAAACGGTAAAAAAGCCTTTGTTTCTGCAGGCCCGACATATGAACCTCTCGATCCGGTTCGTTTTATTGGAAACCATTCTTCCGGGAAAATGGGTTTGGCGATTGCGGAAGAATTGCATGTACGTGGCGCTGAGGTTACGTTGATCATGGGGCCTTCGTCCATAAGCTTACCCAGGAACGGGATTAAATCCGTTCGGGTAAATACAGCTGACGAGATGTATGATGCTTGTATAAAAGAGTTCGATAGATCCGATATTGGAGTGATGGCGGCAGCCGTGGCAGATTATACACCGGTGGAAGTTGCGCCGGATAAAATAAAAAAAACAAATGGGCAACTTGTTATTGAATTAAAGAAAACAAAAGATGTTTTAAAAAGTCTTGGTGAAAAAAAATCAACTAGACAGGTTTTAGTAGGATTCGCTTTGGAAACAAACAATGAACGTGAATATGCACTCGCCAAATTAAAAAATAAGAATGCTGATATGGTGGTGTTGAATTCATTGAATGATAAAGGTGCCGGATTCAGTACTGATACCAATAAAATCACCATCTTTGATAAAAGCGGTAAGGAATTCAATTTTGATCTTATGTCAAAAAAAGAAGTAGCTAAAAACATTGTTGATACCATTATTCAATTATACTATGCGTAATAAACTCACTTTGCTCATTTCATTTTTTTTCCTTTGCTCAGCTATCCGGTCGCAGGAGATCCAGGCGCGGCTTACAGTAAATGTGAATAAGGATAAAGTAAGCACACAGGTAGACCGAAAGATTTTTCAAACCCTGCAAGCAGGGCTTACCAATTTTATTAATAACAGGAAGTGGACTCCTGATGCATTTCAAACCGTTGAAAAAATACAATGCCACTTTCTGCTTAATATAAATGATGTACTTGGGGCAAATGCTTACCGTGCTACCCTTACCATACAGGCAGCACGACCTGCTTACAACTCTACCTATCAATGCCCGCTTGTGAACTACATCGATGAAAATATTGTATTTCGTTATGTGGAGTTTCAACCAATAGAGTTTAATGAGAACCGGATCCAGGGTAGCGATGCGCTTGTATCGAACTTAACCGCTGTATTTGCTTATTGGATCAATATAATTCTTGGATTTGATTATGATTCATTTTCTCTTCGTGGAGGAGATCCTTATTTCCTTAAAGCGCAGAACATTGTTAATTACGCTCCCGAGTCAAGCGAAATAACAGGGTGGAAAAACTATGAAAGCCAGCGAAATCGTTACTGGCTGGCTGAAAATCTGAATAATAACAGGTTTGCGCTTTTTCACGATGCGATGTATTCTTACTATCGTACCGGCGTGGATATTTTTTTCGAAAATCCCGATGAAGGCAGAAATGGAATTTTGAATTGTCTTAATTATATGTCAACGATTGACAAAGAAAATCCTAATTCTATGATCATGCAATTCTTTTTCCAGGGCAAGAGCACGGAGTTGGTTAAGGCTTTCAGCAAGGCCAAAAAAGATGTAAAGGACCGGGCATTAAATCATTTGTTGAAATTAGATATTACGAATGCCCGTCTCTATAATGAATTGAAATGAGAATTTTTAGTTTTATTATTCTGACGATTTTTTTGACCGGGTGTACACGGACCAACAAGATTCCCGATGGAGTTCTGGCTCAAAATGAAATGCGTAAACTGATGTGGGATATGATGCGTGCAGACGCGTATGTTGCCGATTTCATAATGAAAGACAGCACTCGTGATCATAAAGCAGAAAGTGCTGCACTCTATAAGCAAATCTTTACTATACATTCTACAACCGAAGACATTTTTAGGAAAAGTCTCGCATTTTATCAAGGTCGTCCGGACCTGCTAAAGGCAATTACTGACTCTCTAAAGATCGATGAAAAAAAAGTGCAAGAGTATCAGAACCGTGAGTCAAAACCACAGATTGATACGACCTTCATAAAAACGAAATTGAACAAGAAGCTGGTTAAAACTAAACAATAGTTATTCTTCGACTTATTTTTGCTTATTAATGTTTTTGTATGAACAAAATTGTAAATGGAGCTGATGAGGCTATTCATGATATTACAGACGGCACCACAATAATGCTGGGTGGTTTTGGATTGTGCGGCATCCCGGAAAATTGTATTGATGCGCTGCGACGGAAAGGTTGTACCGATCTTATCTGTATTTCAAATAATGCTGGTGTTGATGATTTTGGCCTGGGATTATTGCTGAAAACACGACAGATAAAAAAAATGATGAGCTCTTATGTAGGCGAAAATGAAGAATTCGAAAGGCAGTTGTTAAGTGGCGAACTCGAAGTTGAATTGATACCCCAGGGAACGTTGGCGACAAGAATTCAAATGGCAGCCATGGGCATACCTGCGTTTTTTACGCCGGCAGGTTATGGTACTGAAATAGCGGAAGGAAAGCCCACTAAAGAATTTAATGGTAAAATGTACCTGATGGAAAATTCGCTTCACGCTGATTTTGCAATTGTGAAAGCATGGAAAGGAGATCGGTATGGTAATCTTGTTTTCCGAAAGACGACAAGGAATTTTTCAACTTCAATGGCGAAGGCCGGGAATATCACAATTGCGGAAGTTGAGGAATTAGTTGAACCCGGAGACCTGGACCCGGATCACATTCACGTAGCAGGGATCTATGTACATAGGATATTTAAAGGAACTAATTATGAAAAAAGAATTGAGAGAAGAACAATTCAAATTAAAAACTAATTAACCAGACGATGGCTATCGATAAATACGGAATTGCAAAAAGAATTGCCCAGGAATTGCGCGACGGGATGTATGTCAATCTTGGTATCGGAATACCTACGCTGGTGGCAAATTTTATCCCGGCAGGAATAAGCATTGTCTTACAAAGTGAGAACGGAATGCTTGGTATGGGACCTTATCCTGTTGAGGAGAAAATAGATCCTGACCTTATTAACGCAGGAAAAGAAACCGTCACGATCTTACCGGGTGGTGCTTTTTTTGACAGTGCAGAAAGCTTTGGAATGATCAGGGCAGGAAAAGTTGATCTTACAGTTTTAGGCGCAATGGAAGTCAGTGAAACAGGGGATATTGCTAATTGGAAAATCCCGGGGAAAATGGTGAAAGGAATGGGAGGCGCCATGGATCTTGTCGCCAGTGCCCGGAATATCATAGTGGCAATGATGCATACCAATCCGAAGGGCGAATCGAAACTCTTACCTGCATGTCAATTACCGCTTACTGGCGTAAAATGTGTAAAAAGAATTGTCACCGATTTAGCTGTCGTGGATATTTCGCCACGGGGATTTAAACTTTTGGAAAGAGCTCCCGGCGTCAGTGTGGATGAAATAAGATCGAAGACTGCAGGTAAATTAATTATTGAGGGTGAAATTCCTGAAATGAGTATTTGAATCAATACAATCCAATAATTTCTCAGTCCACTAAGTTATTTTTAACGGCGAAAAATACAAGTCCTGCAGTATTTCTGCTTCCGAATCTTTCCATTAATCTATCCTTAATTGCCTCAACTGTTCTTGCGCTGATCTCCATCTTTTGAGCTATTTCCTGTGCGGTAAACTCCATACAGATGTAACGAAGAACATCGCGTTCTTTGTCATTTAAGGTGATCTCATTGTTCAAAGAAGGAACAACTTTTTGCCGTGCATGGGAACGCTTAAGTAAAATACGGTTCACAAAATTATTCAGATAATATCCTTTTTCATATACATCCATAATAGCCCGTCTTATTTCCTGTGGTTCTGCATTTTTCAGCAAGTAGCCGTTGGCGCCATTTTCCATCATATGAGAAACAAACCTTTCATCTTCATACATGGTAAGGACTACGATCTTTATTTGTGGATACTGCTTACTGATAATTTTCGTCGCCTCGATCCCATCTTTGCCAGGCATACGCAGATCCATTAAAATCACATCAGGTTCATTCCCGGGAATTCCTTTTATTAAGTCTTCTCCATTTTCCGCTTCATGCACAAATTTTATGTTGGTATACGGACGCAGTGAGAGTATAACTCCCTTACGGAATATCTTATGATCGTCTGCAATTGCTACTTTAATGATTCCCATAGTGACCAGATTGCGCCAAAATTATTAATTAAATCAAAGCGGGAACGGATAAATAGTTCTTCATACAGTTTTATGAACTGTATGGATCATCTTTCGGTACTTCGATCGTTACTTTATAATATGTTTGCGAAATATCCTTTTCAAAAAGAATTTCGCCTTGCAAGAGGCGAATACGGCTGCCAATATTTTTTAAACCCAATCCAATGTTGCTTTTATTGAGCTTTTCAAAATCAGATTGTACAATACCGCGGCCATCATGATGAATACGGAGATAAAATTTATCGGCATGTACATTCTGCGTAAGATGAATAAAGCTGGAATTACTGTGTTTAAGGATATTATTGATGAGCTCCTGCACGATGCGGAAAACGAGTAACTCTTTTTCAGGCTTGAGCCTCTCTTTGTAATCATGAAAACGTTGACTGGCGTTTACCGTTCCGCTGCCACTGATCTTCTGAAAAAGATCATTAATAGCCGATTCCAATCCAAAGTTCTTCAGCGTGGGTGGCATAAGGTCGTGGCTAATATTGCGTATCAATTGAATAGTGTCATCAATGATCTGTCTTGCCTGGAAAATACTTTGTAATTGGTGCGATTTATCCTGGTTCACTAAATTTTCATTCAGGTATAATCTTGCGGTAGCGAGCAAGGGGCCGGCATCATCATGCAAGTCGGCAGCCAATCGTTGGCGTTCCTCCTCCTGCATTTTAATAGAAGCATTCAGCATCATTTTTTGCTGGTCTATTTCCAATTGCTGAAGCTTCTGCTGGAAGCGTTGAACCTTCCGTTGGTGCATAATGATAAAGACTACAAGCCCGATGGTAAGGACCAGCATGCCGATAGTGCCTAAGAATAGCGCCGTCGTAGTCGAAGTATTGGCTTGTAGTAAAAACATAGTGGTGGATTAAATCATGTCAAGATTAGGAATGTTTTTAGGATGATTGTGGATATTATTTACTTGATATTTTTTATACATGAAAATAGCTACACAGAATAATAAGTTCTTAAATATTTCGGCCACATAGGTCAGATTTCCAAACCTTTGGACATCTTCTTCTTTTAGGTGATTGACCAAAATATAGTAGAAAAAAGAACCTCCCAAATAAATGAGAATGCCGACCGAAATCCAAAAACAATAGTGATTGTAAATAAAAGTGTCTTTCACGTTTTTGGAGAAATCGAAAAAAAAGCAGAAAATATAAATAAATACCAATATGGTTTCTATTCCTATTGGAACACTGTCAAGCTTTTGTAAATCGGTAGTAGAAACATAATAAAGTTCAAACAGTAGAAATAATATTGAAGCAATGGTAACAAATCTCCTGAACGCTTTATTCTTATTGTTAACCCAAAAAATGTAGGTAAAAATTGTATACTCGAGTAACGTATAAAACCCTTGGTAGTACTTCTTTATGTTCTTTGGGATTTCCGGATCGAAAAATATTAAACTGAAGAAAGACAATCCGTAAAGGGCGAGCACTAAAAAGATCGTTTCTTTGAATTTTCCCCTTAAAACAAGGAAAAGTAAAGGGAAAATGAGGTACGAGTATGTGACTATATCAAGCAAAAGTTTTTCTAAAATTGGATAAATCCAAAAATAGAAAAACTTTACCTAGATTAAAACAATAATGGGTTTATTATTCTTCCCAAACTGTTATCCCAATAATAGTATCTTGTTGAACTACCCTTTTCATAACACTAAGTTTTAGCCTTAAGATTAATTGTGTGGTAAAAGTTGCCCAAATGGAGGCGGTTTTCAAGGGTGTTATTTTTACACATGTAGTATGTAAATGAATGAAATGCAGTTCCAGACAGTATTTCAACTACTTTTGATAAGTACACATACGACATAAATACGAGTAAAATTTCTAGGTAAAGTCCGTATTTTTACGGCCACAAATATAGGAGTCTTACCAGAAACTTTCCGATTTTTCTTGTATTTGTTAACAGGTGTGGAAAACGAGAAGGGAATTAATTCGAAATGTGGAGATTATGTCGCCCTTACTTAAAAGAAAAGAAGTTGATTGACATTGGAGTCGCAATGGTCTTCAAAGGATAATGAGATTTCTTTATTTGGACGGTTTTTTCCCGATGGAGATCGGGATTAGGACATTGGATGTTTGAGGGAGCTAATCCTCGTCAATCAACTTGCCTCAAATGTATAGCTGCGATTGAACGGTTGCAAGAGCATTTGTGCTCAATCTTGCTGCTATGGTTTTTACTTAAACACTCGTATATATACATTATGATGAATGGGTAGTTTAACATCATTTAGCTTTATAAAATTGCATCGGTCATCAGATTCCGCGCTGCTGATTGCTTTAATCTGTTCTTAATAACATTGAAATTAATTGATTATAAAAAAGAAGTATTTTCGTTCAGTTTTAAATTAACCCACTAAAGTTACCCGCCAACCATGACTGCTGATCAAATCAAAGTTGCCATTGCTGATGACCATAAGATATTCCGTGACGGTATTAAAATGGCTTTAAGAGATAAAGAATACCTGAAAATTCTCTGGGAGGCCGAGGACGGAAAGGACCTGATGCATAAGCTAAAGATCAAGATGCCTGATGTTATACTTATGGACATAAGAATGCCTGAGGTTGACGGCATTAACGCAATCAGCCTGATCCGGAAAGAATATGAGGGATTGAAGATCATTGTTCTCACAATGTATGACGACCAGGAAATGATCACCAAGATGATGGAGATGGGGGCCAATGCGTACTTAACAAAAACTACAGACCCTGAAGAAATATACCAGGCGATACTTACCTGTATGAATGATGATTTTTATTTTAATGACCTTGTGAACAAAGCAGTATTGCTTAAACTCCAGCATAAAAAGAAAGTGCGGCAGTTTTATCCTAACCCGGTAAAGCTTTCTGAAAAAGAGCTGAAAATTTTGAAACTTATAGCTGAGGATAAAACGACAGAAGAAATTTCAAAAGAAGTATTTCTCAGTCCACGCACCATTGAAACTATCCGGCAGAACATGAAGCAAAAAGTTGGTGCTAAAACCATCGCAGGTTTGGTAATGTATGCCATGCGCAATAAATTATTAGAATAATACCCTCGCTACCCAAAAAAACTTATAATGTCGCAGAATACCAGAACTGAAAATGTCAACAATTCCTTTTTTGATGGTTACTATAAGGAAATATGGCGGCATATTTTTCCGGAGAAAACAACTTTAGCAGAAGTTGATTTTATAATTAATGAGGCCAAACTAAAGGCTGGCAGCGCTGTACTTGATGTAATGTGTGGTTATGGACGACATAGCCTGGAACTTGCACGAAAAGGAATAAAAGTAACGGCAGTAGATAATCTTGCTGATTATATTAATGAAATAAAGGGGAAAGCGAGTGCGGAAAAACTGGAAATTGAATCTCTTTGTGAAGATGCATTGGACGTGCAGTTGGACAAGCTGTACGATGCGGTAATATGTATGGGCAATAGCCTGCAATTTTTTAACGAAGAAGATACTTTACGATTGCTTTCAAATATATCTTCACATTTAAATCCTGGAGGAAAACTTTTTATTAATACATGGTCGATCGCCGAAATATCAATGAAGAATTTTAGAGATAAGAGTTGGATCCGGATCGGCGAATTACTTTTCCTTACGGATAGCAAATTACTTTTCCACCCAACAAGGATTGAAACCAATAGTATCATAATTACCGACTCCGGGGAAAGAGAAAATAAAACAGGGATTGATTTTATTTATAGTATTTCCGAAATGGAAACGATGTTGAACAAAACAGGCCTTCACTTAAATGAAATTTATAGCATTCCCGGCAAAAAACCTTTTACAGTTGGTGAACCGCGAGCTTATATTGTCGCTGAAAAAACATAACTCCATGTAGCAAACTTAGATGTTAACTAATCCGTGCCTGATGGCGTACATTGCCAGACCGACCCGACTTTTAACTTCTAATTTTACGAAGAGATTATCTCTGAGGTTATCGACACCCCTAGGATTTAATTTCATCTCCTGTGCAATTTCTTTGTAAGTCATTTCACTGCATGATAATTGTAAAAAACGAATCTCGACTTCATGTAGCATTGTTTTTTCCAGTGTATGCGTCATATTAGTTTTATTCCGGAAAAGATTTAGCAGTTTGCCTGTAGCGTTGTGAGAATAATAATATCCGTTTTCCATTACTGAATGGATAGCAAATTGAAGTTCTTTTGGATGAATATCTTTTTTCAGAAATCCTTTCACTCCTGCCTGTAAAAGTCTAATAAGGGATAGTTCTGAATCATACATTGTAAGCATTAGTACATTTATACCTGGATGGTTATCACGCAGCCATGTTGCTGTTTCAAAGCCATTCATTTCAGGCATGTTTAGATCAAGCAAGACAACATCAGGCAAATTTCCCTTTGCAATTTCATTTATAAGTTCTTTTCCATTGCTGACCTGCATTACACTTTTACAGTTATCAAAATTGCCGATTAGCGATGCCAGCGCGGTTCTTAACAATACATGGTCATCCGCCAATGCTACTTTTATCCTGTTATCCTTATTCATAGTTTTTAATAAGGAATGTTTAAATGAATGGTAGTTCCATTGTTTATTTCGCTGATTATTTCACAACTTCCATTTATTAGCTTCGCTCTTTTTTTCATGTTCAACAGACCGGATTTAGGCTTTGTTGTTCCATTTTCATTTACTTGCTCAGCTCTAAAGCCGGTTCCATCATCCTTAATTTTCGCCACAATATGGTCTTCATGGAAGTAAAGCTGTAGCAATACATTTTTTGCTTTGGCGTGTTTCAAAATATTGTTAAATGCTTCCTGTATGATTCTAAAAATGAAAAGTTCTTTATGAGAATCCATGTAAACAGGATTACCATTAATACTCATCGTGATTTGAAATAAGTTTAGCTTTTTCATTTTTTCTGTTTCTATTTCCAGTGTGGTAATAAGACCACTACTTTCAATTATTTCAGGATTCAAGCTATGAGAAATATCACTAAGTTCATGTATGCTTTCCCCCTAAAAGACATCAGTCAGAGTCCTTCACTATGGATTACCAGTGGGCTTTTTA
>CBFGXP010000112.1:0-12377 GCA_965652775.1 uncultured bacterium | reverse complement strand
CGACCTTTAATACTGCCCTTATATTTTGGATCATGCGTGCAGCTCCAAACTCTTAAGACATATTCAATACTAAAGATTACAACAGACACCATGTCAAAAGTGTCAAACAGCTTTTTATAATTATTATATAACGGCTTTACCGTTTCCATCATTACAGCAATTACATTCAATACTATAAGAATGATTATAAAAATATTGAGTGCCTTATCTGCTTTTGACTCGCCGAGTTCAGGGTGAAGGAGTATATGGACCTTGTGCTTTGTTTTTTGGTACATAAATAGTCTTGGTTGACCAAGCTAAAGATATAAAGAAAAGGCACTAATTACTAAGGCGACCAGGTTAATGTTTTAATCTTCTCTTTTTGATCATACCACCTTTTATGTCTTTGATAGTGGTCATTACAACAAATGCGTTGCGGTCTATTTTATGAATTTCATTATTCAGTTTACTAATCTCAAGCCGGGTTACTACTGTATAAATTATGTTTTTATCATCAGAATGTCCTTGCTTGCCAAAACCGCCCTTGCCTCTGTAGATCGTAACGCCGCGTCCAAGCTTGTTGATGATCATTTCTTTTATTTCTTCGTTATGAGACGAGATAATTGTCACGCCGGTATATTCTTCTATACCTTCAATTACAAAATCAACAGTTTTAGAAGCGGCCAGGTATGTTACCATTGCATATAGCGCAATATCGATTGAAATAAAATAAGCTGCTACACCAAAAATTATAATGTTTATTATGGTGATGATATCACCCACGGTTGTTCCCAATCGCTTACTCAGGTAAAGTGCAATTACTTCAGTGCCGTCAATAACGGCGCCTCCACGAATGGTGAGCCCGATACCTGCCCCAAGAAAAAAACCACCAAAGACCGCTACAAGTAATTTATCATCTGTCACCGTTCGAAAATTTACAAACGCCGCCACCAATGCTAGGCCTGTGATTGCCAACGCTGCTTTTATCGCAAAGTTTCTCCCGATAACTCCCAATCCTAAAAGGAGGAAAGGAATATTTACTAAAACAAGCATTACTCCAAGCCTTGCTCCTGTTAATTGTCTTATTAACAGAGCAATTCCTGTAGCGCCACCGTCAATAAAATTATTGGGAATTAAAAATCCTTTAAGACCGAAAGCAGCCGATAAAATTCCTAATGATATAAAAATGATATCCCTGGTAAAATCAACTGCTGATATTTTAAATTCATGATAAGCTTTGGCAATTTCATACGGTGATAGATCCTTTTTTACAGGTATTTCCTGCTTCTTCTGCCGGATAACTGAGTCTACAATTATTTTCTGAAAAAACGGGTTCATGTTTCATCCTTATGATGTTATTGCCTTTTTCAAATTTAACCATTATCGAACAAACATCATCTATTAAATGATTGACCTGATCATTAATAATGGATAGAAGGATATGTTCTATAAAAACAAAAAGCACTCACTTTCGTGAATGCTCAACATATTTTCTTCGCTTTGCTCAACAATGGTCAGGATTCTTTTCCATGACAGTTTTTATATTTCTTTCCGCTGCCACATGGACAAGGATCATTTCGTCCGATCTTGGGAGCCACTTTGATCGGCGCCTGTTTTTCCACCACCCGTGTGTCGCCCGGTTCAAACCTATCTTTTTCATTGGCAGCATAATCTTGCCCGGCTGAATCGATCTCTTCTTTATTTGCCTTTAGTTTGCTCAGGTCAGTTTTTTCTCGACGACCTTCACGCAACGGCGCCTGCTGTTCCTGTACAGGCAAAGATGCATGGCACATAAATGAAACTATATCGGTATTCACGCCACTATCCATGTTCTTAAACAGGTTAAAGGCTTCCATTTTATAGATCACTAATGGATCTTTTTGTTCAAGGTATGCTGTTTGCACACTTTGTTTCAGATCATCCATTGCCCGCAAATGTTCTTTCCACGCATCATCAATAACAGCAAGTGTGATATGTCTTTCAAGGGAATCACAAAGCTCCTGGCCATTCGTATCAAGCGTTTTTTGCATATTGGTAAGTACATTGATGATCTTGCGGCCATCACTAAATGGTACCATCACATTTTCAATATGACTACCCTGGGATACACGAATATTTTTAAATACCGGCAATGATTGCTTTTTTAATTCTTCTTTTTTGCGCTCATAATTTTCGGTGGCTTCATTGTACAATTTATCTACCAGCGTATTTTGATCCGTTTTCAGGAACTCTTCTTTTTCAATTTTGGTATCAAGAGCAAAGTTTACAATACAATTCAGTTTGAATCCTTCATAATCTTCCTGCTCACGATAAGAGCTGATCAATCCTTCAGCCACTACTGAAAATGCATTATCAATATCCAGCGCTAATCTTTCACCAAATAATGCATGCTGACGTTTGCCATACACCACGTTTCGCTGTTTATTCATCACGTCATCATACTCAAGTAATCTTTTACGAATACCAAAATTGTTTTCTTCAACTTTCTTTTGCGCCCTTTCAATACTTGAAGTGATCATGCTGTGTTGTATCACCTCGCCTTCTTTATAGCCAAGACGATCCATGATCTTGGCAATACGTTCACTGCCGAACATACGCATCAGGTCATCTTCCAATGCCACATAGAATTGGGAGGTGCCCGGGTCACCTTGCCTTCCCGCACGGCCACGAAGCTGCCTGTCAACACGTCGACTGTCATGACGCTCCGTACCTATGATCGCTAAACCACCAGCGTCTTTTACACCGGGCCCAAGTTTAATATCGGTACCACGACCAGCCATGTTTGTGGCAATAGTGATGGCGCCAGGTAAGCCGGCTTCGGCAACGATCTGTGCTTCACGGGCATGTTGTTTTGCATTCAATACATTGTGAGGGATCTTTTTTACCTGGAGCATCTTACTCAACAATTCACTTACTTCAACGGAAGTGGTACCAACAAGGGCCGGTCTGCCCGCATTTCGCAACACTTCGATCTCATCAATAACTGATTTATATTTTTCTCTTTTGGTTTTGTAAACAAGATCCTGGTGATCTTTACGAACCATAGGAAGATTAGTGGGAACGGTAACCACATCTAGTTTATAAATATCCCACAACTCTTTTGCTTCTGTTTCCGCTGTACCTGTCATCCCTGCCAGTTTATGATACATACGGAAATAGTTTTGTAGCGTAATGGTCGCATACGTTTGTGTCGCTGCTTCGATCTTTACGTTTTCTTTTGCTTCGATTGCCTGGTGCAATCCGTCGGAATACCTTCTTCCATCCAGAATACGGCCTGTTTGTTCATCCACAATTTTTACAGCGCCATCCATTACAACATATTCTACATCTTTTGTAAATAGTGTATATGATTTTAATAATTGCTGAACAGTGTGAATACGGTCGGCCTTAACACGAAAATCATTCAATGCTTCTTCCTTATGATGCATTTTTTCATCAGGATTTGAATCAGATCTTTCAATTTCTGCAAGACGAACACCAATATCAGGCAACACAAAGAAATCAGCATCTTCTCCTGCCTTTGTGATCATTGCAATGCCTTTATCAGTAAGATCAACAGAATTATTTTTTTCGTCGATATGAAAAAGGAGTTCTTCATCAACTTTGGGCATTTCTTTTTGCTGATCAGCGAGGTAATAGTTCTCTGCTTTCTGCATTTTTACCCGCATGCCTTGCTCACTGAGGAACTTGATCGTGGGTCCGTATTTTGGTAAACCCCGATGGGCCCTGAATAATAAAAGTCCCCCGCTTTTCGGATCATCATCACCTTCGGCAATTTTTTTCTTTGCTTCATTAAGGTTACTACGCACAATTCTTTCCTGCGCTTCCACCAACTGCTGCACTCTCGGTTTTAAAATATGATATTGCTGGTCATCGCCTTTTGGTATCGGTCCGGAAATGATCAAAGGCGTTCTCGCATCATCGATCAATACGCTATCTGTTTCATCCACCATTGCATAATGATGTTTTCGCTGCACCATTTCTTCAGGCGAATGAACCATGTTATCACGGAGGTAATCAAAACCAAATTCATTATTGGTACCATAAGTAATATCAGCTAGATAGGCCTTTCTTCTATCATCACTATTTGGCTGATGTTTATCAATACAATCCACCGTTATGCCAAGCCATTCGAAAATAGTGCCGTTCCACTCCTGGTCACGACGAGCCAGGTAATCATTTACAGTTACAATATGAACACCTTCACCGGCAAGTGCATTCAGGTAAGCCGGTAAAGTAGATACAAGTGTTTTACCCTCACCAGTGGCCATCTCAGCAATTTTACCTTCATGTAAAACCATTCCGCCGATCAGCTGCACATCATAATGCACCATGTTCCAGGTAACTTGTCCGCCAGCCGCGGTCCATGAGTTTTTAAAAATGGATTTGTCGCCTTCTATGGTCACATATTCTTTTTTGACGCTCAGGTCACGATCCATTTCTGTAGCTGTTGAAACTAATTCTGTATTTTCTTTAAAACGCCTTGCCGTTTCTTTTACCACGGCAAAGGCTTCAGGTAAAATTTCTTTTAACGCTTCTTCAATTTTTTTGTCGCGGTCTTTTTTTAATTTATCCACTTCCTGGTAAAAAGCGTCTTTGCCAAAAAGATCATTGAAGTGCAGGTCTTCTGCCTTTTTATTGGTAGCAGCAATTTGATTGTCAATTGCAGCAATATGATCTTTTATGCGTTGCTTAAATTCCTTTGTTTTACTCCTTAGTTGATCATTGGTCAATGATTGAAAAGAATTGAAATGCTGGTTGATCGTTGCGACGAGTGGCTGGATCTTTTTTACATCCTTTTCCGATTTACTGCCGCCAAATAGTTTGGAAAAAAAACTCATATCTTCTTTAATTAATAAGGTTCGAAAATCACCTTGGTAAAACAGTGATTAGCCTGTCAAATAAAATGCTACAATATGTTGGTAGCCAAATTGACAGCTCCAAAGTATTTCCTTCGGAGGGGGGCAAAGATAAGGCTTAGTTTCTGCTTTACCTTCCTGAATTTCAATGCGGCACAGCCTTGTTGACAAGACAGAACCAACATAGGTCCAGTCTAGTTTGAATTGAGTCCCTTACTTGTGTAGCCACATTTAAAAAAAAGACACCTTTTGTCTCCTGCGTTTATATCGCCAATAAATTTAATTTCAGGGTTTATAGTTTCATTAAGGAACTTTGTTGTTATAAGATGTATTAACTGTAAATGAATTTATGAAGCATCAAATTGGAGTAAGAGCTGTTTGGTTGATATCAATCGTGTTTTTGTTTTCCTGCACGAGTGATGAGATCGGTAGCAGCAAACACGTAAATCCGGAAGCCGTATTTTTCGATTATGAGATCTGGGCAGAGGAAGGCAAAGAAGATGTGACGGTAAATCTTCAATACCGCATGGGTGGAAGAAATGGAACTACTCTTGTTTTAGATGAACCAAGCAAAGTGATGCTTGATGGCGAGCAATTGCAAGTTGATAGCGCCAAAGTGACCGGTGCATATTACGAAGTTCAAAAGCCATTCACATCGTTCCCAGGCAAACATTCGATCACTTTTATTGATTTGAACAGGAAGGAGTATAAGGAAGAATTTGAATTTAACCCATTCATACTTGACCCGGATGTGCCGGCGACGCTGACCCGCGGTGATCTTATATTTAATTTTAAAGGACTTGACTCAATAGCTTATTTGAATGTAATACTAACTGACACTTCTTTTAATAGTGCTGATATTAATGATATAGACACTGTAAGAGACGGCCGTCTTATGATTTCTGCACACAGGTTGTCGGCACTCGTCAATGGACCGATAAATTTGCAATTTCACAGGGAAATGGAAAAGCCCATTAGAAATGGTACAAAAGAAGGTGGGAAGCTATATATACACTACGGATTAAAGAGGGAATTTGAGCTAAAAGATTCCGCGAATTTGTAGCCATTTTCTTTGAACAATCTTCTGGTTTTTTACCCCTAAGCCCGTACTTTTGCGGCCGATTTCAGTTGAATGATTAGTAAGCAACTTTTAACTTTCAACTTTTAACTTTCAACTTTTTCCAATGGCTGGTCAATTAAAAGAAGTTCGTAATCGCATTAAATCAGTACAGAGCACACAACAGATTACCAAGGCAATGAAGATGGTAAGTGCCGCTAAGCTGCGCCGTGCCCAGGATGCAATTATTCAAATGCGGCCTTATGCTAAAAAAATGCAGGAAATGCTGAGCAATATCGTGAGCAATGCAGGTGGCGGAACCGGGATGAATCTTGCTGCCGAAAGACCTGTAGAAAAAGTATTACTGATTGTTATTACCAGCGACCGCGGGCTATGCGGCGCATTCAATGCTACCCTGATCAAACTTGCTAAGGCAACCATCAATGAAAGATATCCTGAGCAATTTAAGAAAGGGAATGTGACCATCTGGAGCATCGGAAAAAAAGGATACGAGCATTTTTTGAAAAACCGGTACAGCGTTTCTAACACCTATAAAGATATTTTCCTTGATTTGAATTTTGAAAGCGTTCAAAAAGCTGCGCAAGCTGCAATGAAAAGTTTTGAAGCCGGCGAGTTTGATGTTGTAGAAATTATCTACAGCCAGTTCAAGAATGCGGCTACTCAGCGTTTTGAAGTAGAAAGATTCTTACCAATTCCTAAAGTGGAAGGAAAAGCCGGCGCTACAAAGGCTGATTTTATATACGATCCTTCTAAAGAAGAATTGATCGCTGAATTGATGCCAAAGATCCTTAACACACAACTATACAAAGCAGTTCTTGATTCCAATGCATCTGAACACGGTGCACGAATGACCGCAATGGACAAAGCAAGCGACAACGCCAATGAGATCCTCCGTTCATTGAAAATTTCCTATAACCGTGCAAGACAGGCTGCGATCACTACTGAGTTGACAGAGATAGTAAGTGGGGCGGCAGCGCTGCAGGGATAAAAACCCCCTGTCCCCCTAAAGGGGGAACTTAGGTTGTGTATTCACTTTATGCATGAACAATCATTTAACAGTATGTTGATAATTGTGTTGCCAGCTTTAGTTCCCTGATTGTACTTTCGTTGCGTCGCACTCTTGTACGATAAGCTCTTTAGTCAACAAATTAATAAACCGTTTCACAGCATAAGATAAATTTGAATGTAGTGAAGCAAATAAATTCCCCTTTAGGGGCCAGGGGCATGGAAATTTCTAATCTTATACCTAACATTGAGGCTTTGATCTTTGCAAGTGATAAACCTCTTACAACTATTGAGATCACAGATTTGGTCAACAATGCTTTTTCTTTTATGGATGAAAAGGTTTCGCTTGACCAGGTGGAAACATCGTTGGAAGGAATTGTTCAAAAGTATAAATCGGAATTTTATCCATTTGAAGTAATTCAAAGCGGAGGTGGCTGGCAGTTCCTTACGAAAAAAGAGTTTCATAAAACCATCGCTCAATTGAATGGCGATAAGTTTTTGAAAAAACTTTCTGCTGCAGCTATGGAAACCCTTTCCATTATTGCTTACAAGCAACCGGTAACTAAAGGCCAGGTAGAAGCAATAAGAGGAGTAAGTGCCGATTATGCGATTCAGAAATTGTTAGAGAAGGAATTGATCGTTATCAGTGGGCGTAATGAAACAATGCCCGGACACCCGCTAGTATATGCAACGTCAAAAAACTTTATGGATTATTTCGGTATCAATTCCCCTGAAGATCTTCCAAAGATAAAAGAAGCACTGGCCGAACAAATCATTGAACCAACTATCGTCAACGAAGCAGATTTTACTTCCGATACTACAAATCCTGAAATTGAACCTGCACCAGCAGTACCAGAAGAACCAACCAATCTTGCAGTAACGGAAACCGGCGAATTAATTGAGAACAAAGATGAGCAGGAAGGGGAGACGAATTAATTTTTTCACTGTTATTCGCTAACAGCCACCTTGTATTTATTAAGCTGCCGACTTGTATCTTCGCCAACATGTCGCTACAACTTTCCCCGGAACTATTACAACAAATAGCAAAACAATTCGGCACTCCCGTTTATGTTTATCATGCCGAAAGAATAAAAGAACAGTATGATAAATTACTGGCTGCGTTTGAAGGTGTGGATACAAAATTTTTCTATGCTGCTAAAGCGCTGACGAATATCAATGTACTTAAATTCATTCTTTCTATTGGCTGCAATATTGATTGCAGTTCAATTAATGAAGTAAAGCTTGCATTGAAGGCTGGATTTGAACCGCAGAATATCCTTTATACTTCCAATAATATCGCTTTTGAAGAAATAGAGGAAGCAAAAAATATCGGGGTGCATATTAATATTGACAGCATCTCAAATCTTAGAAAATTCGGAAAAAAATTCGGGCATAGTTACCCTGTCGGCGTTCGCCTACGTCCGAATATAATGGCTGGCGGCAACTTAAAAATATCTACCGGTCACGTTGATAGCAAATTTGGCGTGCCGCTTGAAAATATTAGGGAGATACTTGATGTTGTAAATGAAACCAATCTACACATCAGAACCTTGCATATTCACACCGGTAGCGAAATAAAAGACGTAGAGGTATTTGCCAAAGGCATTGAAGTGTTGCTTGAGGTGGCTCAGCATTTTCCAGATCTGCAGGTCATCGATCTCGGTGGCGGATTTAAAGTGCCTTATATACCCGGTGAAGAAGGAACGGATATTCCTTTACTTGGAAAAAAAGTAAAAGAAGAATTTGACTTGTATGAGAAAAAACACAACCGTCATTTCCAGGTATGGTTTGAACCAGGCAAATACATTGTCAGTGAAGCCGGTTATTTTATTACTACAGTAAATGTTATAAAGAGTGCTGGCAGCAAAATTTTTGCGGGTGTAAATAGTGGGCTTAACCATTTTATCCGCCCTATGTTTTATGGAGCTTATCATGAAATTGAAAATATTTCCAACCAGGCAGGAGAGAAGAGAAGTTATAATGTGGTTGGTAATATTTGCGAGACCGATACTTTTGCTGAAGATCGTCTGCTGCCGGAAGTACATGAAGGGGATCATCTTGTTTTTAGAAATGCTGGTGCCTATTGTTTTGAAATGTCTTCACATTACAATTCAAGATTTAAACCGGCCGAGGTGATGGTTAAAGATGGCCAGGCATATCTTATCCGGAAAAGAGATGAACTGGAAGATCTGCTCAAGGGACAAATTGAGGCATTGTAGTATGTAACTTTATCATTAATGGAATCAAGCTTTAAGCTTTTTGCAAAGCAAATGACAAGTCCTCTAAAATTTAGGATGTTTTTACTTTCTAAATTACCCAGCGCTTATTTCTCAGGAATAAAGGTAAAAGCTATTGATGAAAACAAATGCGAGGTAACTGTTCCGTACAAATGGTTTTCTCAAAATCCTTTTCGCAGCACGTATTTTGCCTGCTTAAGTATGGCGGCCGAAATGAGCACCGGTGCCCTGGCTTTAGGTCATTTATATAAAAGAAAACCTGCAGTAAGCATGCTGGTAGTTAAGACAGAAGGAGAATATTTCAAAAAAGCAGTTGATAAAACGACTTTTGTTTGTGAAGCTGGATCGGAAATAAAAAGAATGATCGAGGAGGCGGTTGCCACTGGCGAAGGAAGAACAATACGAGCCAGGTCAACCGGAAAAAATACAGCGGGAGAATTAGTTGCTGAATTTTATATTACGTGGTCATTTAAAGCCAGGACCGCCAACCACTAACGGGAAGAAAGGAATGGCTTTAAGAATTTATAATCAATAAACAATCTCCTGGGAGGAACGACCAAGTTCCCTCTTCAGGGGGCGGAGGGGGTATGAAAATAGCATTTCACGGAGCCGCAAGAAGTGTAACGGGTAGCAAACACCTGATTACTTTAAAAAATGGGAAGAAACTGCTGCTGGATTGTGGTATGTTCCAGGGAATGGGAAAAGAAACAAATGCGTTGAACCGTCATTTTGGTTTTGATCCGATGAATGTCGATGCTATGATCCTTTCCCATGCACATATAGATCACAGCGGTCTTATTCCACGATTGACAAAAGAAGGATATAAAGGACCAATTTTTTGTACACCAGCAACCAAAGAACTTACCGGTGTGTTACTGGAAGATTCGGCTGAGATACAGGAAGACGATATAAAATATGAAAACAAAAGAAGGGCTGCTGCCGGTCAACCCTACCTTACACCTTTATATACTATCGAGGATGCAAAAAAAGCACAGGAACATTTTATCATTGCCCAATATAACAATTGGTTTGATGTCATGGAGGGTGTGCAGGGAATGTTTACGGATGCAGGTCATATTATTGGCAGTGCTTGTGTTCATTTGAGAATAATGGAAGATGGAAATACAAGAACACTTTCCTTTAGTGGTGATGTTGGTCGTTATCGTGATATTATTTTAAAATCTCCTGAAAATTTTCCGCAGGCAGAATTTCTTTTACTTGAATCTACCTATGGCAATAGTTTACACGAAGAACATCTTACAACGCCGGATCAATTATTGCAATGGGTCGAAAAGGCTTGCGTAGTAAAAAAAGGCAAGCTCATTATGCCTGCCTTTAGCGTCGGCAGAACGCAGGAGATACTGTATTCGCTGAACCAACTGGAAGTAGAAAACAGGTTGCCTGATCTTGATTATTTTGTTGACAGTCCTTTGAGCGTCGAAGCAACTGAAGTGGTAAAAAAATATTCCGGGTATTTTAACAAAAGGATTCAGCATGTGATGAAATCAGATAACGACCCTTTTAATTTTAAGGGGTTAAAATATATAAAAACCGTTGCGGAATCCAAACTGCTGAATTTCCGCAATGAACCATGCGTTATAATTTCTGCAAGCGGAATGGCTGATGCAGGACGTGTAAAACACCATATCAGCAACAACATTGAAAACAGCCGGAATACCATCTTAATTACCGGTTATTGTGAACCTAATTCTCTTGGCGGAAGATTGATGGCAGGTGCCAAAGAGGTAGGAATTTATGGCGTAGTTCATGAAGTGCATGCCGAAGTGGCATCCATCCGGAGTATGAGTGCACATGGGGATTATGAAGATCTGAGTCAGTGGCTCGCTTGCCAGGATCCAAAACAGGTGAAAAAGCTTTTTCTTGTGCATGGAGAATATGATGTACAGCAAGACTTCAAAACTCGCTTACTTAGAAAGGGTTTTGATGATATTGACATACCTGAAAGGCATTATGAGATCGGCTTAACCTAGGTTATTTTGCGATCTTTTTAATCTTTCTCTTTCCCTATTCTTTTTTTTCACAACTCCTTAATAAACCCGGGACGTAAAATTGCGTTTATAGTGTGAGAATTTTAAAAAACAACTCATATTATGAAAACAATAAATTTGAAAACAGCAATTGTGGCGGTACTGGGCATTGGATTGCTTGCCGGCTGTGCAAGTGCCGTTCACATTGAAAAAGACGAGAATGCAAACTTCAGCAAGTATAAAAGCTTTACATGGTTGCATGGTGATAATGGCAAGTTGGAAAATCAAAGTGACCTGATGGAAACAAAGATCAGGAACGCTGTATCTAAGGAATTTGAAAAAATTGGATGGAAAGAATCCAAGAACAGACCTGATGTGATCCTTGACTATGATGTATTGATTGAAAGATCAAGTAGGACGCAAAGTGATCCGCTCTATAGTCAGCCTTATAGAAGGTTAGTATATAATCCTTATACAAGGCGTTACGCAACTATCTACTATCCGTCACAATTTTTAGGGTATGATTCTTATGAAAAAGTGATCAGGGAAGGAACAATTACAGTAACTATGATAGATGCAAAGACAGACAAAACAGTATGGCAGGGTTGGACAACGGAGGAAGTGAATAACAGGAACCTTACAAATAAAGAGATTCAGAAAGCAGTGGCTAACATCTTCAAAAAATCAGAGTTAGCAAAGCGATAACTTATATCCATGAAGGACGGTTTTGAACTTTGCCCCGATTACGTCGGGGCTTTTTTTATTTAAAAAGTTTTTGTCATCAGGCTGTTGAAACTTATCTTTGCCGCCCCTGAAACAAAGAGGCACTGCCTTTGAAGGATCAGAAAAGTAGGCCCGTTCGTCTAAGGGCTAGGACACCACCCTTTCACGGTGGTGATACGAGTTCGAATCTCGTACGGGCTACAAAACAGAATCCTGCAAAATTTTTTGCAGGATTTTTAATTTTCTGCCCGCCTTAAACTTGTCATTGTAGAGTCTGCACCGGAACGGGATCCATATCAGTAAACACTTTATTTTCTCCCGCCATTGCCCAGATAAAAGAATAGTTACCCGTGGCTACTCCACTGTGAATGCTCCAGCTCGGGGAAAGGATGGCTTGTTCATTATTTAAAAAGATATGTCTTGTTTCATTTGGCTCACCCATGAAGTGAATGATGCGTTGTCCTTCCGCCAGGTCAAAATAAAAATAGGATTCCATTCTCCGGTCATG
>CBFGXP010000111.1:0-12580 GCA_965652775.1 uncultured bacterium | reverse complement strand
TATGGCTAGAGTATGTCAGGTTACAGGTAAGGTTCCGGTTACAGGGAACAATGTTTCTCACTCAAATATCAAGAGTAAACGCCGTTTTCTGCCCAACCTGCAGACAAAGCGTTTTTTCCTGGCCGAAGAAGACAAGTGGATCACCCTGAAATTGTCAACTGAAGGTATCCGCACAATCAATAAGAATGGACTTTACAATGTTGTAAAGAAATTAAGAAAAGAAGGACAACACATTTAAATCTGAATAGACAATGGCAAAGAAAGGTAATCGTGTACAGGTGATATTGGAATGTACTGAACACAAAACGAGTGGTCAGCCCGGCACTAGCCGTTATATCACTAAGAAAAATAAAAAGAATAATCCTGAAAGATTGGAGTTGAAAAAATACAATCCAATTCTTAAGAAGGTAACTGTTCATAAAGAAATAAAATAACTATTTGGAGATTTGGAGATGTGCCGGTTAGCGGCTTCATTATCTAATTTTCAAATCACCTAATTTTCAAATCAGCATTATGGCAAAAGCAGCAAAAACCGCGATCAAGACAAAAGACCAAAAGGCAGCAGCCGAAGCAAAGAACTGGAGCAAAGTGATCAAAGCTGTGCGCAGTCCGAAAACAGGAGCTTACACTTTTAAAGAAGCGATCGTGCATAAGGATAAAGTGAAAGAGTTTTTGGCCAACAAATAAAGAATTGATGGGTTAGAATTAATATCAAAAGCTGTCCGCCGCATGCGGATAGCTTTTGTAGTTTAAATGCAATTTTATTATGGGGTTTTTAAATAAGTTATTTGGTGTAAAAGAAAAGGAAAGTCTCGACCAGGGTTTGCAAAAAACCAAGGAAGGATTCTTAACAAAACTTACCAAGGCTGTTGCCGGTAAGAGCACAGTTGACGAAGAAGTACTGGACAACCTGGAAGATGCATTGGTAAGCGCCGATGTGGGAGTTGATACAACTATTGAGATCATTAAAAAGATCGAAGACCGGGTAGCAAGAGACAAATACCTGAGCACGTCTGAGCTAAATAAAATCCTGAAAGAAGAAATTGAGCAACTGCTGGTAGACGCACCTATGTCAAATAGTTATGCTTTTGATTCCGACCTGCCCACAAAGCCCTACATCATACTGGTAGTTGGAGTAAACGGCGTTGGCAAAACAACGACGATAGGTAAGTTGGCTCATAATTTTAAGTTGGCCGGCAAGAATGTATTGCTCGGGGCTGCGGATACGTTTCGTGCAGCAGCGGTTGAGCAGTTGACCATCTGGAGCGAAAGAGTTGGCGTGCCGATCATAAAACAAGATATGGGTAGTGATCCCGCTGCTGTAGCTTTTGATACCGCTCAAAGCGCAGTAGCAAAAGGAAGTGAAGTTGTTTTAATTGATACGGCGGGAAGGTTGCATAATAAGGCTCACCTGATGGAAGAGCTAAGTAAAATAAAAAGGGTGATCCAGAAAGTAATTCCCGAGGCGCCGCATGAAATATTGTTAGTGTTGGATGGAAGTACCGGTCAAAATGCATTGGAGCAGGCAAAACATTTTACTGCTGCAACTGATGTAACAGCTTTGGCAATCACAAAGCTTGATGGAACCGCAAAAGGTGGAGTAGTACTTGCTATCGCAAATCAATTTAAAATTCCTGTAAAATTTATTGGTGTTGGCGAAAAAATGACTGACCTGCTTGTTTTCGATAAACATGAATTTGTAGATAGTCTTTTTAACCTTGACAAAGAATAATGAAAACAAGAACTTTAAAAAAAGATAAGGTTAATATCATCACTCTTGGGTGCAGCAAGAATATGGTGGACAGTGAAGTGCTGAGCGGACAGTTGCTGGCTAATGAAATAGATGTTGTACATGAAAATAAAAGATCAGATCACAATATCGTTGTTGTAAACACATGTGGGTTTATTGAAAAAGCAAAAGAAGAATCCATCAATACGATTCTTGAACAGGTTGAATTAAAAAGTAAAGGCCGCCTTGATAAGGTTTATGTCACAGGTTGTTTAAGTCACCGTTACAGGGATGACCTTGAAAAAGAGATACCCGGCGTGGATGCATGGTTTGGCACGATGGAATTGCCATTGATCTTAAAACAATTTGAGGCTGATTATAAAACCGAACTGATCGGAGAAAGATTGCTGGCTACACCTCAACATTATGCCTATTTAAAAATTTCCGAAGGATGTAATCGTACCTGTTCATTTTGTGCTATTCCATTAATGCGTGGCGCCCATGTAAGTAAAACAATTGAAGAAGTTGTAAAAGAAGCGGAAGGTTTGGTAACACGTGGGGTAAAAGAAATAATGCTGATCGCACAGGAACTTACTTACTATGGGTTGGATATATATAAAAAAAGAATGCTGGCCGACCTGTTGCATCGTCTTGCAGATGTAAAAGGTCTGGAATGGATCCGTTTGCATTATGCCTATCCTTCAAAATTTCCATTGGAAATACTGGATGTAATGAGAGAAAGAGAAAATATCTGCAACTATCTTGATATGCCATTGCAACATGCAGCGAACAATATGCTGAAAGCAATGAAGCGGCAGATAACAAGAGAAGAAATGGAAGAGTTGATCGTTGCGATAAGAGAAAAAGTTCCGGGTATTTGTTTGCGTACAACATTGATAGCCGGTTTTCCGGGGGAAACACAGGATGATGTGGAAGAATTGAAAATGTTCTTACAAAAGCAGCGGTTTGATCGTGTTGGTATTTTCACATACTCCCATGAAGAAGGAACATCGGCGCATGACTTAATTGATGATGTGCCTGCGGATGAAAAGGAGAGGAGGGCACAGGAAATAATGGAAGTGCAACAGGAAATTTCTTATGAGCTTAACCAACAGAAAGTCGGAAAAGTTTTTAAGACTATTATCGATAAAAAAGAAGCAGGTCGTTATCTAGGGCGCACAGAATTTGATTCTGTAGAGGTGGATAATGAAGTGGTGATCCATTCCTCCAAAAAACTTCCTGTTGGCGATTTTGTAAACGTGAGAATCACGAAGGCTTATGACTATGACCTGGAAGGAGAAGTCGTATAAAATTAGCACTTCAGATGGTTATTGGTATTACTTTCTCCGCTTCACCATTTTTTCAATTTCCACTGCCGCAAATATCAATATTGATCCTATAATTACCATTGCAAATTCAAATAGCGTTAGAGATTCGGTTTTAAAAACTGATTGCAGGAAGGGAACATAAGTGATAACAACTTGCAGTAATATGGTCATCAGGACCGAGCCAATCAGTAGTTTATTTGAAAGTAAGCCAATGCTGAAAAAAGATTGCTTTTCAGATCGTATGGCAAGTACGTGGCCCATTTGACTCAGGCATAAAAAATTAAACACCATTGTTTGCCATGGCATATCATTCCGGATTGCCCAACCCTGTAACGATAATGCAATACCCGCCATTAAAATTCCCACCCAGATCATATGCAAACCGCGACCATTGGCAAAAACTGTTTGCTGCGGTGGACGCGGGGGCCTCTTCATAATATCCTTTTCTGCTTTTTCAAATGATAATGAAATAGCGGGCAAACCGTCTGAAACTAAATTTATCCAGAGTATATGGATAGGCAATAACGCTACTGGTAAACCAAGTAATGGTCCAAGCAGCAAGGTCAAAATCTCACTAGAGTTGGTCGTCATCAGGAATTTGATAAACTTTAGTATGTTATCATAGATCCTTCTTCCTTCCCGGATGGCTTTTACTATTGTTGAAAAATTATCGTCAAGCAATATCATGTCTGCAGCTTCTTTTGATACATCAGTGCCGGTGATACCCATGGCCACGCCAATATTTGCTTTTTTTAACGACGGGGCATCATTTACTCCATCACCAGTCATAGCAACATAATGTCCCTTCTCCTGTAAAGTTTTTACGATCTGTAGTTTTTGTTCCGGGGACACCCGGGCATACACTTTTATTTTTTCAACCTTTGATTGAAAGTCCTTTTCATCCAGCGAGGCAAGTTCCTGCCCGGTAATTACCAGGTCTTCTTTGTTGTTTAATATCCCGATTCTCTCAGCAATATTTTTTGCAGTAAGCGGATGGTCGCCTGTGATCATTACAGGAATAATCCCTGCTGTTTTACATTGGGTCACTGCATCAACAGCTTCTTCTCTGGGTGGGTCGATAATCCCTGCCAGACCTAAAAATTCCAAGTCTCTTTCATGTGTTTCACTCTTGGGATCTTTTGGTTTCTCATCCCAATAACGAAAAGCAAACCCTAATACCCTGAGGCCTTTGCTTGCCATTTCATCAACTTTTTTTAATAAGTCGGCGCTATCCGCTTTTTTACAACCCTCTAACAAAACGTCCGGTGCTCCTTTCGTGAATGAAATTATTTTACCATCATGCTCATGAAATGTGGTCATCAGTTTTCTATCGGAATCAAACGGAATTTCGGCAATGCGTGGCCATTTTTTTACATCAATGTTTTGCTCCTTTGCCATTTCCATAAAGGCTATTTCGGTGCTGTCACCTTTGATCTTTTTATGATCATCTTCCACTGCATCGTTATTCAGTGCAAATGCATGCAACAATAACTTACCATGTTCACTGTCCTTCAGCTTATTGAAATCTGCAGTGGGGTAATGTTGGTTGTTAACAAAAACTTCTTCCACATGCATTTTGTTCTTGGTTAGGGTGCCGGTTTTATCGGTGCAGATATAAGTAACCGAACCCAGGGTTTCCACTGCGGGTAATTTTCGAATAAGGCTGTTCAGCCGGATCATTCTTTTTGCTGCAAGTGCAAGCGAAATGGTGATAACAGCGGGTAAGGCCTCAGGAATGGCGGCCACTGCAAGAGAGATACTGGTAAGCACCATTTTTACAATGTCTTCGCCGCGCAACCACCCCGCTGTAAAAAACAGTACACATAGTATCAGAACAAGGATCGAAAGTCTTTTACCAAATGCAGCCATCCGTTGTTGCAAAGGAGTAAGCGAATCACTTTCCTGCAGCATTTCGGCTATGCGGCCAAGTTCAGTTTTCATACCAGTAGCGATCACGATGCCTTTGCCGCGACCGTTAGCGACGAAAGTTCCTTTGAAAGCAAGATTTTTCCTATCGCCAATGGGCAGGTTCTCTTCTTCAAGTACATCGGTGATTTTGTCGACTGCCACCGACTCACCCGTCAACGCCGCTTCTTCTATTTTCAGATTATTTGACTCGATAACACGCAGATCGGCTGGAACGGCACTGCCGGCTTCTAATAAAACAATATCACCCGGCACTAACTCTGTTGCAGGTAAAGTCGCATTGTTGTTATCCCGCATGGCCTGCGATTGCACGATCGACATTTGTTTCAGGGCCTCCATTGCTTTTTCTGCCCGGTATTCCTGGAAGAAACCGATGACTGCATTCAGTAACACAATAACGAGGATAACAATTGTATCGGTTATGTCTCCAATGATGCCGGATACAATAGCGGCTGCCAATAGAATAAGGATCATCACATCCTTGAACTGCGTCAGCAAGATCGCACCAATAGTTTTCTTTTTTCTTTCTTGTAATTCATTAGGGCCAACCCTATGAAGCCGGTCCTTCGCCTCAGCAGCAGATAGGCCTGTTTCGCGGGAATCTGTTTGTTTAAAAACTTCTTCTATTTTCTGCTGATGCCAGTTCATTTAATTAAAAAAATTTTGGTTGAAATGAAATTCTTCGGCAACTAAAATTACGTGAAGATTCATGAAGGTTTATGATTATCATTTGGAAGGGGGCGTGGAATAACAATAGTATATCACCAAACCCTCATTCAGTAATTCTTAATCTTGCCAAAACCAATTATCCATTATCTTAGAGAGCAATAATCAACAGAATGGCTAAAGAATTTACATTTATAAACAGGGATCTTAGCTGGCTGAGTTTTAATCATCGCGTATTGCTGGAAGCGGCAGATACTTCGGTGCCGCTATATAGCCGTATACAATTTCTTTCTATATTCTCTTCAAATCTTGATGAGTTCTTCAGGGTTCGTATGCCGTCTATCTATGCTTTTACAAGTATCAATTCTAAAAAAACAAATTTACGGGATGAGTATCCTGAAAATCTTGCGCACATAGTTATTGAATATTTGCAACAGCAATTAGAAGATTTTGGAAGAATATTTACAAGCCAGATACTACCAGCACTTGAAGACAATAATATTCACCTTTATTATGGCGACAACATCAGTCCGGAACATAATGAAACCATAGTTGACTATTTTTTATCAAGAGTGCTGTCCTTTCTGCAACCGGTGATACTGAAGAAAGAGAACCAGGGAGATATTTTTCTTGAAAATAATTACCTGTATTTTATTGTGGATATTGAAGACACAGATAATCCCGACGTTCATCAGTATGCATTGCTCAATATTCCTTCGGATCAATTGCCCCGGTTTTCAGAGCTCCCAAAAATAGGAGACAAACATTATTTGCTTTTTCTTGATGATGTAATTCGTGAAAACCTTGCTGAAATATTTCCCGGTTATAAAATTCACGGGGCTTACAGCGTGAAACTTACCCGTGATGCTGAATTGAATATTGTAGATGAATTCAGCGGTGATCTGGCAGACAAGATCGAAAAGCAGCTGGTCAAAAGAGATATTGGTTCTTCCACAAGATTTTTATTCGAACACGGAATGCCGCAGGCCATTAGAGACTTTGTGAGACAGCACCTTGATATAAGAGATGAAGAGATGGTAGAAGGCGGTCGTTACCATAACCTGAAAGACATGGGCAACCTTCCGAATCCGACCAATAAGAAATTGACATATGATCCATGGCCCTCTGTTCCTCACCCGGCTTTCAATACAAGCAATTCAATTTTTAAAACGATCACTGAAGGTGAACGTTTGCTTCATTTGCCGTATCATTCTTATAATTATATCCTTCGGTTCTTTAATGAAGCGGCCATTGATCCGCAGGTAAAGGAGATTTATGTCACATTGTATAGGGTTGCGGCCAATTCGCATATCGTGAATGCACTGATTAGCGCAGCGAAGAATGGAAAAAAAGTAACGGTGTTTGTGGAATTGAAAGCAAGATTTGACGAAGCAAATAATTTGAAATGGTCGAAGAAAATGAAAGCAGCAGGGGTAAAGATCATCAATAGTATTCCCGGTTTAAAAGTTCATGCAAAAATCGCCCTGGTAAAGAGATATGAGGATGGTGAAATGAATAATTACTCGCTACTGGCCACTGGAAATTTTAACGAGACCACGGGCAGGTTTTACACTGATCACGTTTTTTTTACGATGGCAAAGGAATTTAGCAATGAAATGCAACAACTGTTTTTATACCTGCAATCGGGATTACAACCTGACGAAGTTGATAAATTAAAACTGAAACACTTGCTGGTATCGCAATTCAATATGGTGAAACGATTCAGTAAAATGATCGATCGCGAAATTGAAAATGCCAAAGCAGGATTGCCGGCACAAATCATTATCAAAGTAAATAACCTGCAGGAAAGATATATGATTGAAAAGCTATATGAAGCAAGTAATGCAGGTGTAAAGGTCGAATTGATTGTTCGGAGCATTTGCTGCGTCGCGCCGGGTATTAAAGGACAAAGCGAAAATATTACCATACGGAGGATCGTTGACCGCTACCTTGAACATGCAAGGATATTTGTGTTTGACAATAATGGCGACCCTGAATATTATATGGGCAGCGCCGATTGGATGAGCCGAAACCTTTATAGTCGTATTGAAGTGATATTTCCTATCTATGATGAAAAATTAAAAAAACAGGTCAATGATATTTTACAGTTGCAGTTAAGCGACACCGATAAAGCTGTATTTTTCAGGGCAGATCTGTCAAATGAAAGGATGGCTGCGACAGGGGATAGATCAACCGCTGCACAGGAAGCGATCTATCAATATGTAAAAAATCTTGGCAATTAAATTACTTATTCAGCGACTTTTCAATATTTCTATCAGGGATCAACCACAGGATGCCAACGAGTATGATCAATGCTCCCGCAATAGTTGCATTTATAAATGCAATGCCAAATGCTGTTGTATAAATTATACAGGATAATATTCCTTTCCGGGATTGTTTTCTTAAGACTTCGAGTAACGCTGCATTGTTACGATTGTAATCCCTGATCACCAGGAGCAATATATAATATGCAACGCCACAAATATCAGAAAGCAGTGCATAGGCGGCAACCGTATTTTTAGCAAAATGATTTTCTCCCATCCATGCTGTTGCAAATGGAAGCAATGAAAGCCAGAAAAGTAAATGCAGATTAGCCCATATAATACCACCTCTCACTTCTTTAATAGTATGAATAAGATGATGATGGTTGCCCCAGTATATTCCAAGCATGAGAAAACTGACCGCATAGCTCAGGAAAACGGGCCACAATTTGATGATTGCATTCCAGCTTACATCATCGTGGGGCACTTTCAATTCCAGTACCATAATAGTGATGATGATCGCAATAACTGCATCGCTGAATGCTTCGAGTCGTGTTTTGGTCATAAATAATATCAGGGCAGCTATACCAGTTTAATTGCGATATAAAATAGTAATTGATTCGATTTCTTTATGAAAATGCCTGTCAAGAAAACCCAGGAAGGAATGAAGAAGTTGCCAGTCATTGTGTTCAGTTGACTTCTGTTTTAATTCAAAAATCGAAATGTCTTTACTGGCTTTGTAAAAATCAATATAGCCTTTATAGCTTACATGTTGCAACCGGTTTGGTTTAATTCTACTGAGTGTCCCACGTTTTTTTTTCTTAAGTTCTACTATCTTCTTCTTGATCAACGAATAGATATTTTCATAACCCAGTTTTGAAACGACTTGTACTATTCTCATAGCTTTTGTTTTTAATTAACCTCACCCTCTTATCCGTCACCATTTGGAGAGGGAGGGTATTGTATTACAATTCCCGAACAATAAAAATTTTTCAATCTAAGTCTTCCCTTTAGGGGGACAGGGGGTTCACCACCCAATCCCATAATCCTCCCCATTATTAGAACTACCTCCCCAAAAACTTCCGTGCTTCCAATCAAAATAAATTGCGTTAATGGGTCCACTTGTTCTGTTGCCGGTTTGTACTTTGTATCCCATCTTCTTCAATTCATTTCTCGTTGCTTCGGGTGTTGCATTATTTACCAATATTTCACCGGGGTGTGGTTTTCGCTGATCAGTTTTACTTCCACCCAGTGATAACCATAATTGATTTGAATTGATATTTGCTGCTTCACATGCTTGTTGGATTGTCATACCGAATTCAACAACATTTAAAAAGCATTGCAATAAGTTTTGATCTTGTGTATCGCCACCCTGCACAGCCCAGCTCATAAATGGTTTGCCATCTTTTAAAGCAAGCGTCGGAGTTAATGTTACTCTTGGTCTTTTACCCGGTTCAACTACATTGAATGGATTTAATTTTGGATCCAATACAAAACTTTGAAAACGTTGACTCATACCTATACCTGTTTTACCTGCAATACATGCGGGCAACCAACCACCGCTGGGCGTAATTGATACCACCCAACCATCTTTGTCTGCTGCTTCAACTGATGTTGTTCCTCTCCATAAACGATCCATGTATTCATTGTCATTAAATGCAACAACAGAATCATGGGCAGGTACAAAATTGCGATCACCTTCTGCTGCGGTGGCTCTTTCCTTTAACAGGGCGAGATAAGGATTTGTTTTTCCTTCGAATGGATATGGATCACCGGGTCCGATATTCGGATCGTTCATATCCCATTTGATCTGTGCTGCTCTTTGCTTTGCATATTCTTTACTCAATAATCCTTTCATCGGTTCTTCAGGAGCAAAGTAGGGATCACCATAATAAAAATCGCGATCGGCAAATGTGAGGTTCATTGTTTGATAGATCGTATGAATATATTTTGGACTATTATAGCCCATGGCTTTTAAATCAAAATTTTCTAAAATGTTCAATGATTGCAAGAGCATCGGGCCTTGCGTCCATTGCTTTAGTTTATATACTTCAATGCCTTTATAATTTACATGCATTGGTTCTTCTTCAATCGGTTTCCATTTTGCGAGGTCCTGCAATGTTATTAAACCACCTTGCTCCTGGCAACCACGGACAAATTCTTTTGCAATATCTCCTTTATAAAAACGATCATAAGCAGCCATGATCGCATCCCTGCGTGATTTCTTTTGTTTAAGTGCATTTTGTTCTGCTTCTATCATCTTTTTAAGTGTTTCCAGCAGGTCCTTCTGCACGAAAATCTCACCCGGTTCAGGTGCTTCTCTTTTCTCACCGAGATGAGGAAAAAATACTGCTTTGCTGTAGGGCCATTCCTTCAATCTTTCTTTTCCTCTTTCCATGGCATTTGCAGTTTGCGCATCTATTGGATATCCTGCTGCAAGGTCCATTGCAGGTTTCAGAACTTCTTTTAAACTCATTGTACCATAGTTGGCAAGCATAAGGCATAATCCGCCAACTGTACCAGGAGTAACTGCAGCCAACGGTCCATACTCAGGAGGAAAGTCATATCCCTTACTTTTATAATATTCGGCGGTAGCACCGGTTGGCGCTACACCAAGTGCATTGATTGCAATTACTTTTTTTGTTTTCGGATTATAAATAAGTGCTTGTGTTTCTCCACCCCAACTCAAAACATCCCACATCGTGCAGGTAGCAGCAAGCATTGAACAGGCAGCATCAACCGCATTACCACCTTTTTGAAAAATGATAGCACCTGCTGTTGCTGCCAGTGGTTTACCGGTTATTGCCATCCAGTTCTTTCCATGCAGCGGTGGTTTTTGTGTTGCCTGGGAAAAAATCAATAGTGAGGAGTGAATAGCAAGCAGAAGCAAGAGAACCCGTTTCATGTGATTGTAGTTTTGAATATTAAAGTTAAGCGAAACAAAATTCAAAAAGATTTTTATGAAATTGAGAAGGGTAATCTTTATTTTACAATTCTATTCTTTTTGAACAAAACGATTTTGCATGCCATCACTGCCACTGGAACAATTTTTAAAATGGGAAAAGGAAAATCCTGATAGGATATTTCTTCGTCAACCAATTAAAGGCGTTTGGAAAACATGGACATGGGCGCAAGCCGGTGATGAAGCAAGAAGAATTGCCAAAGGTTTTAACTCCTTAGGGTTGCAAGAAAAAGATCATATTGCCCTGCTTTCAAAAAACTGCGCACAATGGATCATTGCTGACCTGGCTATCATGATGGGGGGCTTTATTTCCATTCCCATATATCCAACTTTATCAGCTTCGGCAATTGAACCGATCCTGATCCATAGCGAAGCAAAAGCAATCATCATTGGTAAACTTGATGATTACTCAACACAGGTAAATGGCATTCCTCAATCAATGGTTCGTATCGGCATGGCTGCCTATGATATAATGGAGCCATATACTTTTGAAAAAATGATCGCAGATAATCAACCACTGCAAACATTATATGAGTGGAATAAGGATGAAATATTAACGATCATCTATACTTCCGGTACGACAGGTAAAAGTAAAGGAGTAATGCATTGTGCCGGAGCATTTGGCGCAACACTTGGTGCCGCCCTACCTCAATTAGCATTACCGCATCAACCCCAAATGATCTCTTATTTGCCATTGAGCCATATAGCAGAAAGAGTAGGAGTGGAGATGAATGCATTCTTTACCGGTGGCACAATTTCATTTGCGGAGTCGCTGGAGTCTTTTTCAAAAAATCTTGCCGAGATACAACCGCAAATATTTTTTGCAGTACCACGAATCTGGGGAAAAATGAAAGAAGGTATATTATCAAAACTTTCGCAGCGAAAACTTGATCTTATTCTATCCATACCCTTTATTAATTCTATTTTCAAAAAAAGTCTAAAGAAAAAACTGGGCTTCTCCAGGGTTTCACATTTTTATAGTGCAGCCGCTCCTATTTCAATTGAACTGCAACATTGGTATGAAAAACTTGGTATCACTATTTACCAGGCCTACGGCATGACGGAGGATTGTGTATATGGACATTACTGCGGACCAAACGCAAATCGTTTTGGAACCGTTGGAAAAGCATTGACGGGACTGAAAGTAAAAATTGCCGATGATGGCGAGATACGCGTGAAAAGCGAAGGAAACATGAAGGGTTATTACAAAGAAGAACAAATGACCAATGACTCGTTTGACGAAGAGAATTTTTTAAAGACTGGTGATATGGGAGAACTTGAGGATGAGGGTTTTTTAAAAATCACAGGACGTGTGAAAGATCAGTTCAAAACAGATAAAGGAAAATATATTTCGCCAGCACCAATTGAAGTAAAACTTCTTTCAAATACTGACATCGAACATACTTGCGTAGTGGGAACAGGAGTGCCACAGCCAATAGCCCTGGTTTGTCTTTCGGATACGGGGAAAAAGAAATCACGGGAAGAGCTGATACAGAGTCTTTCAGACGGCATCGCTTCGATAAATCCTTCGCTTGAAAAATTTGAGAAGATCGGGAAGGCCGTGATCATGAAAGAGAGCTGGACAATAGCAAATAATATGATAACCCCTTCATTGAAAGTGAAGAGAAATGAGATCGAGAAAATTCATTTGCCCAAATATCCATCCTGGTATCAAAAAGAAGGTGTGGTCGTCTGGGAATAACTGTTG
>CBFGXP010000110.1:0-12832 GCA_965652775.1 uncultured bacterium | reverse complement strand
GATGATGACCTGCTGGTGAAACACCTGTTGGGCGAAGCATCCCTGGAAGAAGAACAAGCGGTGATGGAATGGATGAACGAGAGTACAACAAACAAGGAACATTATAACCAGTTAAAAAAAATATGGGATAATAGTAAAAAACTTGCTATCGATTCAACTCTTGATGTGAATAAAGCATGGGAAAGATTTCAAACCAGGGTTGCTGACCAGAGTGAATCTCCGAAAATTTCAAGGCGTGGTGGTTTGTCCTGGATGAGAGTTGCCGCCGCTGTTATTTTGTTAGCGGGTCTCGGTATTGCAGCATATTATGTAGTTAATAATTATTCTTCACCAAAAGAAATTATTGCTCAAACCAGTCAAAATGTTTTGACCGATACATTGTCCGATGGGTCCATAGTTACATTAAATAAACAATCAACTATTACATATCCTTCTAAATTTAAGGGTAATACAAGAGCTATTGCATTAAAAGGGGAAGCTTTCTTTAATGTGGCGCCAGATAAGAAAAAACCATTTATTATTTCTGTAAATGATGTGCAGGTAACTGTAGTGGGGACCTCGTTTAATATAAAGAGTGAAAATGGTAATACAGAAGTAATTGTAGAGACCGGTATCGTTCGTGTAACAAGATCAGGTAAGACCGTGGAATTGATCGCCGGGGAAAAAATAGCGATAGCTGCAAACGATAGCAATGTTACCAAAGAAGCAGTGAGTGATAAGCTATATAATTACTACCGCAGTAAAGAATTTGTTTGCGATGATACTCCATTGTGGAAACTGGTCCAGGTGCTGAATGAAGCTTATGATGCCAAAATAAGCATTGGCAGAAAAGAGTTGAATGATATGCGGCTAACCACTACATTTAATAATGAATCCCTTGAAAAGGTATTAGAAGTTATACACCTCACATTTGATATAACAGTTATCAAAAAAGAAGACGGACAGATTATTTTACAATAACCCAGATCATAATTAATGAGACTCAGTACGGTTTTTAATTTCAGCATTTTTATTTTTTTTATTTGTACTGCAACTTTTGGCCAGGCCAATTTGCAGAAAAATATTTCGTTGGATGTAAATAAACAGCGGTTGGATAATGTGCTTGAAATATTGAGCAACAAAGGAGATTTCTATTTTTCTTACAATTCAAACATAATTAAGAAAGATAGTCTTGTCAGTTTAAGGGCATCCAACAAAACGGTAAAAGAAATTCTTTCACAACTTTTTAATACGACTTATGAGTTTAAAGAAAGTGGTAACTATATCATTATCCGCAAAGCACCGATAAGAATGACGCTGGTGACGCAAAAAGGAGTGACGGAAGAAAGAATTTATTCAGTAAGTGGTTTTGTGTATGATGAACAATCAGGCGCAGCTATTAACGAAGCCAGTATCTATGAAAAAACGATCCTTGCTTCTGCCATGACCAATACCGAAGGTTTTTTTAAAATAAAGCTGAAAAGCAGTAAAAACAGTATGGCTGAGTTGACGGTAAGTAAAGAATTTTATCAGGACACTTCCATAAAAATTCAACCGCGTTTCGACCAGCAACTGTCAATTACAATGATGCCCGTTGAATTACCGGGAAGTACCGTGGTGATAACACCAGACGATTATCTTGTACCTGACTCACTACTTGTAATTGCTGATACAACTCAGGATATTAACCCGCCTCCTGCAACTGATTCCATCAAAGTGCAGCAAACTGGTGTGGGAAGATTTCTGATCTCCGGGAAACAGAAAATACAAAGCCTTAATTTAAAAAACTTTTTTGCCACCCGTCCTTTCCAGGTTTCGGTAGTTCCGGGATTAAGCACTCATGGGGAGTTATCCTCACAGGTGGTGAATAATTTTTCATTGAATGTTTTCGGTGGCTACACAGCCGGAACTAACGGTGTTGAAATTGGCGGTTTGTTTAATATTGATAAAAAGGAAGTAAAATATTTCCAGGCCGCTGGTTTATTTAATTCAGTGGGTGGATCGGTAAAGGGTTTCCAGGTTGCCGGTATCAATAATCTTGTGCAGGATAACGTGGAGGCCATGCAGGCTGCAGGGATTAATAATTTTGTGACCGGCAAAATGAGCGGTTTCCAGGTTGCTGGCGTATATAATCATGTATCCGATAGTGTAAAAGGTGTGCAGATAGCCGGTGTTGGAAATTTTTCAAAAGAGAAAGTAAGCGGGTTACAGATTGCAGGCGTATCTAACATAAGCAATCGGGAAATGGATGGGGTGCAAATAGCCGGGGTTGTGAATTACACTAAAAAATTAAGAGGAGTGCAAATAGGACTTATCAATATTGCTGATACATCATCAGGATACAGCATCGGTTTGATCAATATTATTGTCAAAGGTTATCATAAGCTCAGTTTTTCAATTAATGAATTACAAAACTTCAATGCTGCTTTTAAAACGGGTAATTCAAAACTATACAGTATCCTCCAGGCAGGTATCAATGTCAGTGACAGCAGCAAGGTTTATTCTTTTGGTTACGGCCTTGGCAGTGAATTGTCTTTGAATAAAAGGAAAACATTCTCTATCAATCCGGAATTGGGTTGTCAGTATCTCTATCTCGGTTCATGGGACTATACAAATATTTTAAACAGGTTCAATCTAAACTTCAACGTTAAGCTTGGAAAATATATCTCTTTATTTGCCGGGCCATCTTATTCAGTTTATATCAGTGACCAGCATGTTGGTTTCAGTGGTTATCGTTTCCCGGTTCCTCCATCGGGTTATAATACTACAAAATTCAGCAATAAAGTAACGGGCTGGTTTGGATGGAATGCCGGAATTAATTTCTTCTAAAATAATGTTAACGCATAGGGGTGAGCCTTTCTTTAGTTGTTATACTATCAAACAATTGATCAAAACCACTAAAGCAAAAGAAAATGAAATTTGTCTTCGGGTTCGCCTTATCCTTATTTCTTATGAATGTCCAGGCACAGTATTCACAACAATTTCGTGGAACGGTAACAGACCAGGTGCTCCAACAGCCGCTTGCAGGGGCAACTGTAACCATTAGTCCAATTGGCAAATCAGTGGTTACTGATGATGCCGGCGTTTTTCGTTTTAGCAATATCCCTGTCGGATCATATCGTATCAGTATTTCCTATACAGGATATAAGGAAGGAGTATTGGAAAATATCAGTGTTAACTCCGGCAAAGAAACAGTTATTAATATTTCGCTGGAATCAATGATCCATACTGAAGCCGCAGTGATCGTTAAAGCGGGCGGCAAAAAAAATAAACCACTTAATGATATGAGTGCGGTAAGTGCAAGAGCATTTACCGTGGAAGAAACTCAAAAATATGCAGCTGCTGTCAATGATCCCCTTCGCATGGCTACAGGTTTTGCGGGTGTGTTTGCAGCGGATGATGGAAATAACAGTATTGTGATCCGTGGCAATTCACCAACTGGTTTATTGTGGCGCATGGAAGGAATGGATATTCCTAATCCAAATCATTTTAGTACACCAGGTAATAGTGGTGGCGGCATTTCAATATTAAGTTCTCAATTACTTTCAAATTCAGATTTTGTTACCGCTGCTTTTGCAGCGGAGTACGGCAATGCGTTAAGTGGTGTGTTTGATCTCAGGTTGAGAAAAGGTAATAATGAAAAGAGGGAATATACCCTGCAGGCTGGTGTACTCGGGTTAAATGCTGCAATCGAAGGACCATTCTCAAAAAAATACAAAGGCTCTTATCTTATTAATTATCGTTACTCCACGCTGGCATTGCTTTCGAAAGTTGGTGTTTTGGAAGATGATGGTGCTACTAATTTCCAGGATCTTTCTTATAATTTTTATTTGCCCACAAGCAAGCTTGGCACATTTACATTTTTTGGTTTTGGTGGGTTGAGCGATCAGGAATTCAATGCAGAAACAGATTCATTAAAATGGGAAAGTAAAAGTGACAGGTATTCCTATACATTTTTGTCCAATACTGGTATGACTGGTATAACACATTCCATACTGCTGGGTGATAAACTAAATATAAAATCAGGCATCGGACTCTCAAAAACAAAGGTGGGGTATGATGAGGACTATACTGAAGATGATTATACATCAACAGGTACATACTTTGATAAGTATAAAACTAATAAACTTATTTTTAGTTCAACATTCAATTATAAATTCAGTAATCGATTGAACCTGCGTGCAGGTGTAATTGCTGATCTGATCAAATATAATTTTTATCGACTCTCCAGGGAGCATGAAGGTGATCCGCTGGAAGAGGATCTCAACTCTTACGGAAAAACATCTACGCAACAGGCATTTGCACAATGGCAGTATAAACCATCTGATAATATCACACTGAATGCGGGTATGCATTATTTCCGCCTGGATCATAATAATACGTCGTCAGTTGAACCAAGGCTTTCCGCCAAATGGAACATTAATAACAAGAGCAGCGTTGCAATAGGATATGGCCTGCATAGCCAGATGCAAACATTGAGTGTATATTTTGCTGAACAAAAACTTCCGGATGGAACCGTCTCCATGCGTAACCAGAACCTTGACCTAACCAGGTCGCATCACTATGTTTTTTCTTACAGTTACAGGTTAACTAAAAATTTATTGGCAAAAGCAGAATTATATTACCAGCAATTATTCAATGTACCGGTCAGCATTTACGATAGCAGCTCGCTGTCAACATTAAATATTTTAAATGAATACATAGTAGAGCCAATGGAAAATAACGGGAAAGGTAAAAACTATGGTTTAGAAATTTCGTTGGAGCGTTACCTGAAAGACAATTTTTATCTCACGTTGAGTAATTCCATTTATCAATCGAAGTATATAGCAAAAGACGGTATAGAAAGAAATACCCGTTTCAACGGAAATTATCTTGTTACGTTGATCGCTGGTAAGGATTTTTTACACGAAAGAAAATCTAAAATCTTTGGTGTGAACCTGAAAACGATCTATGCAGGCGGGCTTCGTACTACCCCGATCGATTTTACGGCATCACAACAGCAGGGGTATACAGTCTTTAACGAAAAGGAGGCGTATACGTTGCAAAATGCTGCTTACTTCCGGGCCGACATCGGGATCAGCATGAAATGGAACAGGAAAAATTTTACAAGCACTTTATCACTGGATATACAAAATGTCACAAACAGGTTGAATGTATTTAATCAATGGTATGATGATGAAAAAAACAAGATTGTCACAAATTATCAAACCGGCATAATACCCGTCCTGAACTATAAAATAGAATTCTAAAATTTATTAAAACAGAAATCGAATAAAATGAAAAAAACAATTATTATGTTAGCCGCAGCAGCAGCATTATTGACATCTTCTTCCTGCAAAAAAGTGGTGGGAGAGGGAGATCTTCAAACTGAAACCCGTAACATCACAGATTTTTCCGGGGTATCAGCAAGCATCGGGGGAAAGATCATTTATAGAATTGATCCGATTTATAAAGTTGAAATAACGGCACAACAGAACATTCTTGATGTGATACAGGCCACTAAGCAAAACGGCCACCTGTTATTAAAGGTAAAAGACGGTGTACGTATCAAATCAAATGAAGAGATCACCGTTAATATCAGCGCACCATCAGCAGACTACTTTCATTTGAGTGGTAGTGGTGACCTGGTGGTGACAGGGAATATCAACGCAACAGATATTGACATGAGCATAAGTGGCACGGGCAATCTTACACTGTCTGATGTAACGATAGCCAACAAAATGAAAGCAGCGATCAGTGGCTCCGGTAATATCAATGTATTGTCAGGTTCCGCGAAAAACGAGGAGCTAAGGATCAGTGGCAGCGGTAAATTGTTATTGGAAGGCGTGACCACAGAAAATGCAAAAACAACGATCAGTGGCTCGGGCGACATGAGAGTCAACGTATCAAAATCACTTAATGCAACAATTAGCGGAAGCGGTTCAGTGTATTATTATGGAAATCCACTTATCAGCACTGATATTTCAGGTTCTGGAAGAGTGAAACCGATATAAAGTGCAGGCTTATTGTAAGGGAGTCCAGGCAGAAAAATAATTATTCTGCCTGGTTCTTCATTTTTTCGATCCGGTATTTATAAGCATTACCACCAGCGACAATTGGCCATTGTCGCTTTTCAGAATAAACCGAAATAAAACAAGCGCCATAGTATAAAATGAAAGATGAATAAAAGACGAATAACAATACCAGCACAAAAGAACCCGCGGCGCCATACAGATCACTGATATTACTGTTGACAAGTAAAAGCCGCAACAACAATTTTCCGGCAATAAATAAAATACCCGTTAGTAATCCGCCAATAAGCGATGCTTTCCAGGTAGGTCTTCCGTCAGCAAGAAACCGGAATAAAAGAATAAACCAGGCCGCTACAATGATCACACTTGCTATTTGTTGTGTAGCACTTTTAAAATACATACTACCCCACGGCCATATTTCATCAACGTATTTTCCAGCTAATACCTCGAAGCTTTCGAGAAAAATGTTAGCAAAAAATAAAATACCTATCAACAATACAATTGCAAAAGATCTTGCACGGGCACTTAACACAAAAAGAATTCCCGGGTGATCTTTCACATTAATTTGCCAGATCTGGTTCAGGGAGCTTTTAATTTCACTAAACAAAGTAGTTGATACAAAAACCAGGAAAAGAAATCCAAAGACGATCACATACCAACTGTCATCAAAGCCACGTATACTTCTTACGACTTGTCTTACCTGGTCAGCACCTTCTTTTCCCACGGTATTAGAAATGTTTTCGATCAACCCACGGCCTACGGTGCCATGACCAATAAAGAACCCAAATAATTGCGACAGTATAAAAACGATCGGTGGCAATGCGAACGTGGTAAAAAAAGCCGTAGCGCCGGCCATGCGCATCGGGTCATTCTTACCAAGTAATGAAAATGACTGGCGGAGGCTACTAAAGAACAATGATATCTCATTGCCTTTTATTTTGTTTGCTGACATTATTCAGACGAAGATAAAGAGATGTTTAAGACCAGTTCTTTTGGGCTGACAAATAATCTGTAAGTGTTTAAAACCAAAGCTATGCTTGTCGCAGTAATCTGTTCCTGGTTTCAGCTTTTTAGTGACATCCAATATTAATAAGATTGTCGCAACAGACCCTCTGTAATTTTACAGTTGTAGAATATTTAATTAAACAATTGCTAGCTTCACTCCATGAAAATTGCTTTTTTCTCGACACAGCCTTACGACCAGGAATACTTTGAACGCTATAATAAGCAACACGAAATACTTTTTTTTGAAGCCCGTTTAAATGTGCAAACAGTAAATCTTGCAAATGGTTGTGATGCGGTATGTGCTTTTGTAAACGATCAATTGAATGCAGGCGTATTGAATGCATTAAAAGAAATGGGAATAAAAATTATAGCGCTAAGATGTGCCGGTTTTAATAATGTGGATGTTGTGACAGCCAGCGAAAATAAAATAACGGTAGTGAGAGTGCCTGCTTATTCTCCACATGCAGTTGCCGAACATGCATTGGCATTGATAATGACACTTAACCGGAAAACACATAAAGCTTATAACAGGGTCAGAGAAGGAAATTTTTCGCTGGACAGGCTTACCGGATTCGATCTTTATGGCAAGACGGTGGGTGTGATTGGCACCGGCAAAATAGGTGAATGTTTCGCCCGCATCATGCTGGGGATGGGTTGTAAAGTAGTTGCCTTTGACATTATTGTCAATAAAGACCTTGCAGCTCTTGGTATAAAATATTTGCCCCTGCGGGAATTATTGCAAGAAAGTAATATAATATCGCTTCATTGCCCGCTGACAGAAGAAACAAAGCATATTATTAATAGTGACACATTAGAGATTATGAGAAAGGGTGCTATGCTTATCAATACAAGCCGTGGTGCATTGGTAGATACAAAAGCTGTTATCGCGTCGTTGAAAAATGGAAAACTAGGTTATTTGGGTCTAGATGTGTATGAACAGGAAGAAAAACTTTTCTTTCACGATTTGAATGAAAGCGTGATAACAGATGATCTCTTGATCAGGCTACTGGGCTTCCCAAACGTGCTTATAACTTCACACCAGGCTTTTTTCACTGACGAAGCACTCACCCAAATAGCAACTGTCACTTTACAAAATTTGACAGATTTTGAGCAGCATAAAGCGTTAAATAATAAAGTTACCGTTCCTTCAGCGTCTTCCAAATAACCTGCAACGGTTCCAAACATTTCTTTACAAGTGACCACGCCGTAACTTCGCTTAAGATCGCTCCAATCAATGGAATGATTCAAAGAGGATAGCTAGTGAGTATTTAAGACTTTTATAATAGAAAATCAAATGGAAACAACAGCAACGCAATTGAATTTATTAGTAAAGATGACATTGATGGCATGGGATGGACAAAATAATTACCTTAAGAAGCTGGTCAGTTCATTAACGGATGAACAATTGGCCAGTGAAACTGCGCCGGGAAAAAATACCGGGCTGTATTTGCTTGGGCATTTAATTGCAGTAAGTGATGGTATTTTACCCTTACTTGGATTTGCTGATCGCTTATTCCCGGAAATGGAAGAAGTATTTGTGAAAAATCCTGATAAATCAGGCTTTCCTTTTCCTACTGCAATGGAATTAAAACAACGGCTGGAGATCTTAAATGCAAAACTCAATGGTCATTTTCAATCCACTGATGTTAATGGATGGCTTGGCAGGCATACAGCAGTTTCAACCGAAGACTTTGTCAAAGAACCACATCGCAATAAGCTTAATGTAGTTATCACCCGTACAGCTCATATGGCCTATCATCTCGGTCAAATGCGTTTTCTGAACTGATTGCACCTTCTTTAGTTCCAAAGTATGTGAATTAACATGAAATGTCTTCTATTTGTATTTAGCTAACCTGATTCAAGGCATTACTTAAATAGATTAGTTTGTTACTCTTTATTAGGTTACCTTCAGTTTGTGATGATCTAATTCGCCTCATTCAGTTTAGACCGTTTCAAATTCTTACTCTTTCCCTTAGTAATAGTTTATCCTTCTTTACTTTTTGTCTCTGGTTATTATCACAGGATTTTATTTTAATTTTTAAATTATTTTTTATGAACATGTATGTTTCGAATTTAAGCTTTCACACAGATGAGGAAGCCTTAAGAGATTTGTTTACGCCTTACGGAAATGTAACTTCTGCAAAAGTTATCAATGACAGGGAGACCGGAAAAAGCCGTGGTTTTGGTTTTGTGGAAATGGATGTTGTAGCTGAAGGACAAGCTGCGATGAAGGGTTTGAACAACAAAGAAATTGAAGGAAGAGCGTTGTCAGTTTCAGTGGCAAAAGAGAAGACTGCCCGTACTGATAACAAAAGATGGTAAGACAATAGTATTAAGCTATATCTTTAATTTAACTGATCTGCGGGTTATTTATCCGCAGATTTTTTTATAATTCAAATTCCCAGACAGTGCGATACGCCCCTGATCTTTCGATATAGGTTAAGAACGCATTGTAAAAAACGTCAGCCCCGATAGTAGCGCTGTCGCCAATAACAAAGAGACGTTCTTTCGCACGGGTAATCGCGACATTCATCCGCCGATAGTCTTTTAAAAAACCAATATCGCCATCATCATTACTGCGCACCAGCGATATAATAATGTTTTCTTTTTCCTGGCCCTGGAAACTATCAATGGTACTGATACGCAGCTGTTTTTCAAAAATCTCTTTAGCCGCGGCTACCTGGCCCGCATAGGGAGAAATGAACGCAGTCGATAACGGATCAAGCTCTTCTGTTTCCAATAGTTTTTTAGCAATGACCAACTCGCCTTTGTTTTGCAAACTGCTTCCATCGGCTCCATGCTCTTCCTGGTAACCAGAACCAGCAGTATCGATAAACGTTATATGTGTCCCGGTATTTCTCAAATGCTGAGGGCTCATCAACTGGTTGTTGTAAAAATAATCGCTGCTGAATCCAGCAATTACTTCTTTCATCCTGTATTGTGTGTTGAGTAAACGAACAGCATCAACCGTTTTGATCGCGACTTCCAGGATCGACTGATTGAAACCGAGACGAGCTGCTTCGTGACTTAACACAGTAGGTGGCAACTGCCAATGATCCCCTGCTAACACGATCTTTTCGGCTAATGGAAAGATGCACCATGCTAATGGTTCAATACATTGACCCGCTTCATCCAGAACAAGTGTATGAAAATGGAGATGATCAACACCTGCATCATATATTCCAACCGGCGTGCCCGCGATGACATCTGCTTCTTCAAATAGTTTTTCTTCGTTGTAAGCCTGCAGTTTCTTAATCTCCAGCCGCATATTCTTTACTTCTTTGAACAGGAGCTGTCGCTGTTCTCTTTCTGCTTTGCCAAAACTGCGTTTGTATTTCAACGCCATCTTGCGAAACTCTTCAGCTCTTTGTTTTAATTGTTTGATTTCTTTTTGTTGTTTGCTATTGTTGAACCTTCCTTCGGGAGTATTCGCAAATATGCTTTCATCTGCTTTACTTGCGTTACCTACTCTTAATAATTTAACACCTTGCTGAATCAAGCCTTTTGCAATATTATCTACAGCAGTATTACTCGGCGCTGATACCAATACCTTTTCCCCGTTTTTGATCAATTGTATTACGGCCTCTATGAGTGTAGTCGTTTTCCCTGTTCCCGGAGGACCGTGCACGATAGTTATTTTTTCATTTTGTGTAATGGCAGCAACAGCTTGTTGCTGGCTTTCATTTAAGTCCCGGTTCCGAAAGATCAGGGAATTCGTTACCACACTCCTGTTGTCGAAAGGTGGGGCGGTGGTGTTTACCGTATCATCATGTAACAGTTCAAATAATTTAAATAAAGGTTTATTGCTTTCCAACTCATTCAACACTTTTTTCATGATGCCGGCAGTGCGGGTATCGGCTGCAAGTTTAATTCCCGCGCCATCATCTTCTATCCAATCAGGAAAGTCGGGAGCAAATAAACGGAACTCGCCATTCTTTCCATCCAAACTCATCAATACACCTTTTACCGGTTCCTCGCCTGAAATGAAACATTCAATAGCTGCACCATCTCTGAACAAGTTTGCTTCAGGTGGAAAGCCCAGCTTAAAACTTATTTCAGGATATTCTGCATAGCCAAAGCTTTTGCGTATGACAATGATCGGGTGCAACGCAAGGCCTTCTGCCTTCAATGCTTTTAATGTATGCTGCTGATCAAGACTATATCGCTCCACCTGTTCTTTTTCTTCAAGGGCGATGCATCGTAATAATGTTTGAATATGCGGGTGCATTTGGTGAAAGTAAGATGGAAGGAAAGAATAAAAAAATATCAGAGAGCGTCAGCGCGCCGTTAAACCCCGTAATCATATTTTCCGTTACATTCGGTTAATAATTCATGGTTATGAAGTATGTCCTATTGTTTTGTTTGGTTTTAAGTCAAACCCGGTTGACTGCACAAATGGTAATTAAGAATGTAAATGTGCTGGACGTCGAAAATAAAAAAATATTGAATGGATACGATGTCCTGGTTTTAGACGGACGCATCAGCAGCATTCATAATGATAAAAAATATAAACTACCTGCGGGTACACAGGTGATCGATGGTACCGATAAATGGTTGTCACCCGGTTTTACAGATGCTCATGTGCATTTTTTTCAAACAGGTGGTTTGTACACTCGTCCTGATGCGATTGATCTCCGCAAATACCAGCCTCATGATAAGGAATTAAAATTTGCACATGATAATATGGATGAGTTGCTGCATCGTTATGTCGCCGCTGGCATTACATCAGTAATTGATGTTGGCGCCAGTTTCAATTTTTTATTGCAGCGTGACTCAATGATTTTAAAACCAGCTTCACCAATTGTGAGCATGACAGGCCCACTGCTTACCACATGGCTGCCGGCAGCATATAAAGATCTGGGCAATGAAGGTCCATTCATACTCATGAATTCAAAAGAGGATGCTATAAAAGCTGTGCAGGAACAGCTAAAGTATAAAGCGGATTTTATTAAAATATGGTATATCGTGCTCGATTCAAATATAGAAAGAGGTGCCCGCAGGAATTATGAAATGGTGAAAGCTGCTATTGACGAAGCACATCGCAATAATAAAAGGGTAGCAGTGCATGCGACGGAGCGTATCACAGCGCAATTAGCCGTAGAAGCTGGTGCCGATTTCTTAGTACACAGTATAGATGATGAGATCCTGGATAATGAGTTTGTAAAACTACTTAGGCAAAAAAATGTTGTGATTAGTCCCACGCTGGTGGTAAGTAAAAATTATACAAGAGTTCTTTCTGATAATTATAGTTTCACTACGTATGAACTTAACCATGCGCATCCATTCACTATCAGCACTATTATTGATTATCCCTGGCCTGATACAATTTTAGGTAAGAATTATATAAATCGTTTGCGTATCCGCAATATGACAGGTCAGCCGGATCGTGCTGATACGGTAATGGCTCTCAACCTTAAAAAGCTGATCGATGGTGGTGTCATTATTGCAACTGGTACTGATGCAGGTAATATAGGTACTCAACATGCCACTTCTTACTACGATGAGCTGTATGCCATGCAGTCTGCAGGATTAAATGGCTGGCAATTGTTACAAGCTTCGACCATCAATGGCGCAAAAGCTGTAGGCCAGCAAAATGAATGGGGAAGCATTGCTAAGAATAAGATAGCAAATCTTGTTTTATTAAATGCAAACCCGCTTGACAGTATTTCAAACTGGAAAAAAATTGCATTTGTTATCAATAGAGGGAAAATAATTCGGCCCGACACACTCGTAATAAATGAACCACTCCTGCTCGTTCAGCAACAGCTCAATGCTTATAATGCTCATGACCTGGAAGCTTTCCTGGCTCCCTATGCTGATGATGTGGAGATCTATTC
>CBFGXP010000109.1:0-12884 GCA_965652775.1 uncultured bacterium | reverse complement strand
GTTTTACCATACTGGGCTTATTTGGGTATGATACTGCCTTTCCAATAGGTCAGGCAGGCCAGATATTGATCTATGCAGCCGGACTTGCCTATAAAGTGCGATTGAATGAAAAAGCCAGGGCGCAGGCTGAGCTGATCAAGCTTCGTAATGTTGAATTAGCCAATCTTTATGATGAAAGTAAAAAGCAAAAGGAAGAAATTGAGATACAGAAAAAGCATGCCGATGACGCGTTACTGGAGCTGAAGGCGGCACAAGCCCAACTCATACAAAATGAAAAGATGGCTTCACTTGGTGAACTCACTGCAGGTATTGCTCACGAAATAAAAAACCCTTTAAACTTTGTCAATAATTTCTCTGAAGTTAACACAGAGTTGATTGATGAGCTACAATACGAAGTTGACAAAGGAAATCTAAACGATGTTAAAGTAATCGCAACTAATATTAAGGATAACCAGCAAAAGATCACTTACCACGGTAAAAGGGCAGATGATATTGTGAAGAGTATGCTGCAACACAGTCGAACCAGTACCGGTATAAAGGAACCAACCGATATTAATGCCTTGGCTGAGGAATACCTGAGATTAGCCTATCATGGGCTAAGAGCCAAAGACAAATTGTTCGACGCAACAACGAAAACGGATTTTGATGAATCTATCGGTGACATTGACATCATACCACAGGATATCGGGAGAGTGATCCTGAATTTAATTACAAACGCATTTTATGCTGTAACGGAAAAGAGGAAAGAGCAGCCGGAAAACTATAAACCAACTGTTGCTGTAAGTACAAAGAAAAAAAATGATACGATCGAGATCAGGGTTAAGGATAATGGCAATGGGATTCCTCAAAAAGTTTTAGATAAAATATTTCAACCATTCTTTACTACTAAACCGACTGGACAAGGAACTGGTTTGGGTTTATCGTTGAGTTATGATATTATAAAAGCTCATGGCGGAGAATTAAAAGTTGAAACAAAAGAAGGCGCGTTTTCGGAGTTTATTATCCAACTGCCTTTAAAATAATCTTAATGTTGAACTAAAGGATACCTTTTAATTTCGCTTTTCCAGTTTTTTATTTATTTGAAATTCGTGGTGATTGGAATCCCTTGTATTAATTCATGAAAATACCGTATCGCCTGCTGATTACTTATTTTTGCAGGGTCCATGGGGTTACTCAAAATTTAATTCAACAGCATGAAAAAAATTTTCATCATTTTTATTTTTGGAGTCATCATTATAGCTTGTAGCGAGACGGATAAAAAAGAAACTGAAGTAAAAACCCCAAAAAATGAACAACCAGGCGGTTTAGACAAGGTACTTGAAGACACGGCTAATTTTACAGCCATTCATTGGCTTGACTCAACTTATCAGGATCTGGGCAAGGTAGAAGAAGGGCGCGTTGTAGATGTCGCATTCCGGTTTAAAAACACAGGGGATAAGCCTTTAATTATTTCCAGCGTATCGACTGGTTGTGGATGTACTACAGTTCCGGAAAAACCAAAGGGACCTTTTGCACCGGGCGAGGAAGGTGTTATTAAGGCAAAATTTGACAGCAAAAATATGGCCGGTGAACGGGTGAGAGAAGTTTTTGTGAATGCCAATACAAGGAAGAGTACATCACACATACTTTTACTTCGGGTTGATGTAGTCAAAAAATAAACTTAAACGACAATGACGGAACAGATGCGGCTGAATCGCTTTTAGTTTTAGTTAAAAGATTTTAATAGTTCAATGGCCACTATGTTTTTTGAGATGATTTTAATGAAGTCCTTATTGTAAAAAATACCGCAAAGGTGAATAGTTTTGGTCTGCCGCCTACTCACAGTTGATGGGAGAAGCCAATCAAAATCACTTAATTTTTTTAAACGATTATATCTTACAGAAAGAAAGTTTACCATTAACTTTAAATCATGACATTTGTTACCCAATGCCAGGGCATAGAATAGCATGTGGCGTGCAAAAAAACTGTTATGGATTTTTATCATTACGCTGATTCAAATCGAATAAAAGATGTTTTCACGAAAACAAGAGCCTTTTTGCTAATTGCTTTTTTTGCATTAAACACAACGATTCTATTTTCACAACAAGTGCCCCAGGTTGTTCCTGCCGGAAAGCCAATCATTATTCCTGTTCCAACAAAAAAATATTCACTCACTTTAATGAACCCTGGTAATAACGGGGTAAACCGCAAAACACTTGAGATGACCCCTCCTCAATCAATTCCTTTTCTTTCGGGAGCAGATGTGAAGGGGCTTGCATTATTCACCAATTATAATACGGAACAGGGTCTTGCTCTCAATAGCATTGCCTGTGGATACGCTGATAAAAAGGGAAATCTGTGGTTCGGCACATTTGGCGGAGGAGTGAGTCGCTATGATGGTAAGTTGTTTACCAACTTTACAGCAGCACAAGGCTTGGGGAATAACATTATTTATAGTATTGTTGAAGATACATCCGGGAACATCTGGTTCGGTACATCAGGGGGCGGAGTGAGTCGCTATAACGGGAAATCTTTTACCAACCTAACTACCGCCCATGGTCTCGCAAATAATACAGTTTGGAGTATTTTACAAGATAAAAAAGGGGCTCTCTGGTTTGGTACCTCAGGCGGCGGAGTGAGCCGCTACGACGGTAAATCGTTCACCAACTTTACAACGACGAAAGGGCTGGCAAATAATACCATAAGAAGTATCGCGGAAGATAGAACCGGAACCATCTGGTTTGCCACAGATGGAGGTGGAGTGAGCCGCTACAACGGAAAGTCATTTACCAGTTTTAATACGGAACACGGGCTGGCAAGTAATATTATTTACTGCATCTTGGAAGACAGAATCGGAAATCTCTGGTTTGGCACATCAGGAGGTGGGGTAAGCCGATATGACGGAAAATCATTCACCAACTTTTCAACTGCGCATGGCCTCCCAAATAATGTTGTTCATAATATCACTGAAGATAAAACCGGCAATTTATGGTTTGCAACTGATGGAGGTGGTATCAGCCGTTATGACGGGAAAACTTTTACAAATTTTACTACATCGCACGGACTGGCCAATAATAGCGTCTGGAATATCACTCAGGACAAAACGGGACATCTTTGGTTTGGAACATTTGGTGGTGGAGTGAGCCGCTTTGTCGGGAAGTCATTAACCAATTTTACTACCACTCATGGGCTTGCAAATAATATTGTATATAGCATCGCTGAAGATAAGACAGGAAATCTGTGGTTTGGTACATTAGACGGGGGGGTGAGCCGCTATGATGGCAAATCCTTTATGAACTTTACCACATCACAAGGGTTGGCAAATAATACAATAAGATGTATTACTGAAGACAGAAACGGAAACCTTTGGTTTGGAACCGATGGCGGTGGAGTGAGCAAGTATGACGGGAAATCATTTACAAACTTTACAACAACACAAGGACTTGCGAATAATATTGTATTCAGTATCACAGAAGATAAAAATGGAAATCTTTGGTTTGGCACAGATGGTGGTGGAGTGAGCCGCTACGACGGCAGCTCATTTACCAACTTTACAACGGCACAAGGACTCGCAAATAACAATGTATGGAGTGCCCTGGAAGATAAAAAAGGAAACCTGTGGTTCGCCACATATGGGGGCGGCGTTAGCCGCTATGACGGAACATCATTTATCAATTTTACTACAGCTCAAGGACTGGCCGATAATGATGTTTGGAATATTACAGAAGATAAATATGGAAATCTTTGGTTCGGCACATCTAATGGAGGAGTGAGCAGGTATGACGGGAAATCATTTATTAATATAACAATCGCACAGGGACTGGCAGATAACAAAGTATATGATATAATCATCGATACCACCGACAACATATTTATTGGAACCAATTTAGGGTTTAGCGTCCTCAAGCATTTTAAAAGTCTGAACCCTAACGGCGGAATTATTCCGGCCGTTAATAATCTTACCAGCGAAGAAATCAAAAAATACCAACCCGTATTCGAGTTATACAACAAAAAAACGGGCTACGCTATCAAAGACGTGAACATCAACGCCATGTTCAGCGATAGTAAGGGATTAATTTGGGCGGGTTGCGGAGATAATCAATTAATAAGTTTTGATTACAACGCAATACTAAAAAGTACAGAACCACCAGTAGTATTCATACAGGCAGTAAAAATTCAGGAGGCAAATATTAGTTGGTATAATCTGTTAAGAAGGGGAAAAGGTCGGAAAACCAATCCTGAACCTGATTCCTTAGCTATCCTCCATGAAGAGGCCTTCACCTTCGGAAGAGCATTATCTGATACAGAAAGGGATTCTATGTATACCCGGCTCGCGGACATAAAATTCGATGACATTACCCCGTTTTATCCCTTGCCGCAAAATCTGATGCTTCCATACAGTCACAATAGTATAACTTTTGATTTTGTCGCAATAGAACCGGCAAAGCATTTTTTGGTTCGTTATCAGTACATGTTGGAGGGATATGACAGGGAATGGAGCCCGGTTTCCGATAGAACCAGCGCCACTTTCGGCAACATCTATGAAGGTACATATACTTTCAAACTCAAAGCCCGCAGTCCTGATGGCGTTTGGAGTGAACCGATCACATACTCGTTTCGAGTCCTTCCACCCTGGTATCGGACGTGGTGGGCATATACCGTTTTTGGGTCGCTTTTTATTGGCGGTATCTGGGGTTTTATTCAATACCGTTCACGAAGACTGCGCAGAGAAAAACGACTGCTTGAAGAAAAAGTTACGCAACGCACTGACCAGTTGAGCCGATCATTGCTGGAATTAAAAGAAACCCAAACCCAATTAGTGCAAAGGGAAAAGATGGCTTCCCTTGGTGAACTCACCGCGGGAATTGCACATGAAATACAGAATCCCTTAAACTTTATCCATAATTTTTCGGAATTGAATACAGAACTTATTGAAGAATTGAAACAGGAATTTGATCAAGGCAATATGGACGAAGTAAAAAAAACAGTCAATGAAATTAAAGAAAACCAGAAAAAGATAACTCAACATGGCAGACGGGTTGATGCCATTGTAAAAGGGATGCTGCAGCATTCCCGCACAAGTACAGGATATAAAGAACCTACTGATATCAATGCCCTCACTGATGAATACTTTCGATTAAGTTATCACGGTTTACGGGCGAAGGATAAATCATTTAATGCAATCATGAAAACTGATTATGATACAAATATTGGCAACATTGAGATAGTTCCGCAGGATATTGGGAGAGTTGTTCTTAATTTGATCAATAATGCTTTTTATGCAGTTGATGAAAAAAAGAAGGGCGGGATTGAAAATTATGAACCAACTGTTTCAGTGAGTACAAAAAAGGTATATGACAAGGTTGAAATAAAAGTTGCAGATAATGGCAATGGCATTCCACAAAAAATATTGGATAAAATATTTCAACCATTCTTTACCACTAAACCAACCGGACAAGGGACTGGTTTGGGCTTATCATTAAGTTATGACATTATAAAAGCCCATGGAGGGGAGTTAAAAGTAGAGACGAAAGAAACGATAGGTTCAACGTTTATTATTAGCCTTCCCATTTAACTGCTAAAGAAAATTAGATACCTGATTAATTTCAGTATATTAGATAAAACTTCATATCCCTCTCCCTAGAAGTTAACGATTTACGAGAGATCCGTTTTCCTGGATAAACTTTATTTTAAATTGATTTGTCGACCCATGATTTTGTTATTATGGTTACAAAACAAACACAAAAATTCTTATCCTTGTTTGTCTTGCTTTTCCTGTCATTGCAGTCTGTATTTGCACAAACTAAAATTATTACTGGAAAAGTGACAGACAGAAAAGATGGAGCAGCGCTGGCAAATGTTTCAATAATTGCCAAGGGTGAGAAGGAGGGTACACAAACTGATACTAATGGCCTTTTCTCGCTAACTGTGCCCCTATCAGTGTCAAGAATAATCATCTCATCTGTTGGATATTTATCACAGGAAATTGATGTAAGTATAAATAGTAATAATATCCAGGTAGAATTAAATACTTTTTCTTCCACACTCGATGAAGTAGTCGTGATCGGGTATGGTACTGCAAAGAAAAAAGATCTGACCGGTGCGATAGGATCTGTTTCAGAAAAAGATTTTAATAAAGGAATATTTGCCTCTCCTGATCAATTGGTCCAGGGAAAAGTTTCCGGACTTCAAATCACCTATAATAACGGCCAGCCGGGGGGAGCCGCCAATATTAAGATCAGGGGTAACTCGGCCCTGAGCGGTACTGGGCAGCCATTGTTTGTGATCGATGGTGTTCCTCTTGATGGAAGATCCTTGCAGGCCGGCAGCAATCCTTTGAATTTTATCAATCCGGATGATGTTGCAAGTATTGATGTATTGAAGGATGCATCTGCTACGGCGATCTATGGTTCACGTGCTGCTTACGGAGTGATGATTATAAACACAAAAAAAACGCAGGCTGGCCAACCAAAAATAGACTTCGGAGTTTCTGTTGGCGTTTCTTCCATTCTAAGAAAAATTGATGTGCTGACTGCCGACCAGTACCGTGAAGCAATACCATACTACAATGTAAATCCATTACATGATCACGGTGGAAATGTGGAAGCATATGAAGCAGTTTTGCAAAAAGGATTTCAGAGTAATTACACGATTGCAATAACCGGCGGCAATGAAAATGGAAAATATCGTTTGTCGGGGAATGTGCTGAACCAGGATGGTATTATAAAAAACACCGCGTTTGACAAATACACTATTGATCTTTCTACAAACTTCAGATTCCTTGAAAGCAGGAAATTGGGTGCTGATATCAACGTCTTATCAAGCCAATATATACAGGACGTTCCCCTTCCCGAAACTGGATCCGACGGCATCTTATTTTCAGCGCTTAGATGGAATCCAACTGATTCATTTACCAATGCAGATGGTTCCTTCAGGAACGTTCCAGGAATTCTTAATCCGGCTGCTGCTGTTGAAATGGTTCATAATAGTCTGAAAGTAACAACAATCATGGGAAGCGTGTCGCCTTACTACAAAATCACAGATTGGCTGGAGTACAAATTATTGTTCAGTATAAATTATAGTACGGGTATATCGAGAGCGTGGTTTCACCAGGATATTGCTCAACCGGGTAATCCGCCAGGTGGCGCCACTGTCAGGAATAGCGAGCTGGTGACCAAACAAATCACTCATACATTACATTTTGATAAGGAAATCTTTTTGGATCTTAGATTAGATGCGGTAGCGGGGTTTGAGTATACGCAATTTAAGTTCAAAGGATTTTCCGCCTCGGGAAATGGGGTGTTCGGTACAGGTTTTGGCAATTTTGGATTGGATTACACCAATTATATTCAATATTCAGATATAAATGGACGCAGTATTTCTTCTTTTGCAGATCCAACTTCCGAATTGCAGTCTTTTTTCGGAAGGACAATTTTTAATTATAATGACAGGTATTTGTTCACGGCAACATTAAGAGCTGACGGCTCTTCAAAATTTGGTGAGAATAATAAATACGGTTATTTCCCGTCATTTGCGGCAGCATGGAATATCAGTAAGGAAAATTTCTTTAAGATCGATTTTATCAGTTCATTAAAAATGCGGGCTGGCTGGGGAATCACAGGTAACCAGGAATTTCCGCCGGGTTCCGCACAAGCAAGATATTCTTTTTTCGATGCAGGTAACATCAGGCAAGTGAATAATCCCAACCCGGACTTGAAATGGCAATCTGATCACCAGTATAATATCGGGGTGGATTTTTCAATCTTCAAGAACAGGATTTCCGGGACAATAGACTATTTCAATAAGAAGACAACAAATTTGCTTTTTCCAAGCCCGGCAACTCAGCCTGCGCCACTTGATGCACCAGTAAAATGGGTGAATCTCGATGGAGAGATTAAAAATAGCGGCCTTGAAGTTTTAATAAATGGGGCCATAATACAAAGTGAGCAGTTTAAATTTGACCTTGGTATAAATGCAACCTTTCTGAAAAATAACGTTTCTGGTCTTCCAGCTACGGTGAATACCGGCTTTGTTGTGGGGCCGGTCCAGGTAATTGAAAACGGTTATCCTAAGAATACATTCTATACAAGAAAATTTCTTGGAATAGATAAAGCAACTGGGTTTTCAATTTATGAGGATAATGGAAAATTTTTTCATTTGGGCGATCCCAATCCAGATGTTTTATTAGGAATTAACCCTTCTTTTCACTACAAGGAATTATCGCTCATAGCAAGTATGTATGGGGCATTCGGACAGGATATATTTTTCCAACCTTTAATGGGTGTAATAAATGTTGGAGGAATCAATACTGGCAATAATATTGGGTTATCGGTATATCAAAATCCGGTCAAGGAATCTATTAACAATCCTTCTCAGTCACCATCGTCAAGGTTTATTTTTAAAGGCAATTATTTAAAAATGTCGAACCTTACTTTAAGCTATTCTGTGGGAAATGTGAAGAAAATCTTTAAAGCTGTCCGTCTCAGTCTTACAGGACAAAACCTCTTCATAATAACAAAGTACCCGGGTTTCGATCCGGAAGCAAACGGTAATGCAAGTATTAAAGGTATTCCTTCGTTGGGCATTGATCTCTTACAATATCCTTCGTCGAGGACCATAGTTTTCGGATTAAACTTTACTCTTTAAATCGCAGTTAATGATGAGAAAAGTAGATTTAATAATCATCGCTGCCAGTCTGCTGTTCTCAACTGGTTGCACTAAGCTTGAAGAGAAATTCCTTGGCGACACCACACAAGGAGCATTAGCATTGGGGAATTCGTCTATCCTGCTGCAGAGTCTATATAGCTCTCTAAATTCGGTGTCTACAGATTATGCTACTGTTTTCCCGCTGCAGGAACTTTGCACTGATGAAGCAATTGCACCGACAAGAGGCACCGACTGGGATGATAACGGGATGTGGCGTTCACTGCATCAACATACCTGGATATCAAACCATGATCGGATAACGGAATGTTTTAATAAGCTAAATGGGATCACTTATGCAGCAACCGATCTTTTAAGGTATAATCCCTCGGCGCAGGAACAGGCGGAAGCAAGATTTATTCGTGCCTGGGCAATGTACCTTCTATTGGATTTGTTTGACCAGGTACCTTATCGCGACCCCGGTGAAAGTTTAACGATTCCGTCTCGTGTAAGAAAGGGCATGGACGCGTTTAATTATATTGTCAGTGAAATTGATTCAGTACAAGCCATTTTACATCCTGGTCCGGCTTATAAGGCTAACAAATATGCAGCGAAAATGCTGCTGATGAAATGCTATTTGAATAAAGCAGTTTATGAAAATAGAGAGAACCCTACTTTCAGCATACCTGATATGAACAAAGTGATCAGTCTGGCCGACTCAATCATCAATAGCAATAATAACTTTTCACTCACCACAAACTATTTTGACAATTTTGCGCCCGACAACACAAATTCCCCAATGGTTAAAGAAAATATATTTACGGCATTAAACCAAGCTGGCTCAACGCCATTTAGTTTAATGTGTCTTTCGTGGGGGATTCCATTCCATTATAAAAATGCGGAGCCACATGGATTTGGGACTAACGGATGGACGACCTTGTCTGATTTTTATAATAAGTTTGAAGTTAACGACAAGCGCAGGGGCATGGTGTACGGTACATCAAGTTTACTTCCAAACCCCGCCAATGGTATTAATGTCGGATTTTTGGTTGGACAACAATACAACTATTGGACAGGCGCCCCTCTTATTGACTGGGATGGGTCACCTGTGATCTTTACACCAGAAGTTCACAACATCGAATCAGGTACTAATTATAGATTAACAGGTATAAGACCGATAAAATATTTTCCTGACTGGGACTCTTATGTTAGCCCTGATAATGATTTTGTTATTTTCAGATTTTCCGACGTACTTCTGATGAAAGCTGAAGCGATTGCGAGGGGAGGTACGGGAATGAATATGGGATCTTATGGAAGTACAGCACTTTCTATTGTGAATGCACTCCGAACTCATCCTTCCAGGGCAGCTTCTGCGCTTTCATCTGTAACCCTTAATGACATCTATGACGAAAGGGGAAGAGAACTTTGGTGGGAAGGATGGAGAAGACAGGATATGATTCGTTTTAAAACGTTCCTTTTGCATTTCCAGGGAAAGGAATATATCAGTGATGCAACATATTTGATATATCCAATACCCGATGAACAACTAGCGGTGAATCCCAACTTAAAACAGAATCCGGGTTATTAAGAAAGCGATCATTTATTTTATATTAAGATATCTTATTTATCTGCATGAAGTTTAGCCCTCTCCTATATTCTAAATTAATTGTTGTTTTATTTCTAAACTCAGCCTATGCTCAAAAGGTGCAGCTTGATTTTAACCTTGTAACGGGTGGTAATGGAATAACGCTTGGAAAAATTAACGGTATTACCCAGGATAAATGGGGATACATATGGTTTGCTGATCAATCTCAGCGAAGCCTGACACGTTATGATGGCTACCGTATGACAACCTATCGCCACAACCCAACAGATCCTACATCAATTGATCCTGGTCCTATGGAATGTATTGCAGTCGACTCATCAGGTAATATTTGGTTTCCCACTGAAAAAGGAGTTGATAAATTTGATCCCCGGACAAATACTGCAACCCATTATCATTTTGATCTCAAAAGTTCTTGTAAGGGTGGTTTTATAGCCCAGATCCTGGTAGATCATTTAGGTTTAATATGGTTGGGCACAAGTGAAGGGCTCTATAATCTTGATGAAAAAACTGGAAACTTCACCTGCTATTCTCATCAGGATAATGATTCAACAAGCCTTAGCTCTAATTCGGTAAGAGCTTTGTACGAAGATCATGAAGGAACTATTTGGGTAGGCACAGGTTTTCCTTTCGCACCTGTAACAATAAAAGAAGGTGGATTAAATAGGTTTGACAGGAAAACGGGAAAATTCACCCGCTATCTGCACAACGATGATGATCCTCACAGCCTGATCAATGACAGGATCAGGGCGATATTTGAAGATAGCAGAGGTGTATTTTGGATAGGCACACAGGGAGATGGTTTACACATTATGGACAGAAAGACCGGGAAATTTGAAAGGCTTACTTATGATCCTTCACAGCCTGGAAAGCTTAGCAGGCCACCCATAAAAAAAGGAAATGATTTCGACCATATAACTTTTATTACAGAAGATCATTCAGGCGCAATATGGATAGGGACTTATTTAGAAGGTATTACAAGATATGATCCGCAAACAAAAAAAATATCAAGATACAGAGCAGAAAGATCAAAAGAACGCGGATTTACAGACAGTACTACATGGTGTGCCTTTGTTTCACATGATGGCAGTTTGTGGATCTCGATAGAAGGAGCTAATGTTTATCGTGTTGATCCTTTACAAATAAATTTTTCAAAAACTATTTTAAATGGATTTGCCTGGACCTTTACTGAAGATTCATCTCATTTCGTATGGGGTGGATTACAAGCAAACGCAATAGTCCGAATTGACAGAACAGACCCGGGTCATGAAATTATTAATGCGTATATGGTTGACCCATCACTTTCATATTTTGATTTTTGGGTGGGTGGTATTTATCCTTTAAGCAAGGATACGCTCCTGCTTGCAACTATTAAAGGATTATATGTTTTTGACGCAAAAAATAAAAACTTTGTAACGGCTGATCACATGACAAGCTTAAATAGCCCTGGTTATAAAAAAATTGGTAAAAATCCTGCTTACTCTTCTGTCTTTAAAGATAATAGAGGAGAATTTGGAACTATAACAACCGATAATAATGGGAAAGTCTATGTCGGTGGTTTGGGTCTTTATTCATTAAATACTCAAACGGGCCAATTAACCCAGTTTAAAAAAAATTTAGCAGACAGTACAAGTTTTTGCATCGATACTGTAACAACCATCCAAAAAGATATTTCTGGTAACATCTGGGTAGGCGGTTTTGAGCATCGCGGCGCTGATCTTCTTGACACGAAAACAAATAAGTTCACTCATTACCTCCAGGGTTTAACGGTATATGCAATTTACCAGGACCAGGAAGAAACTATCTGGGCAGGCACAGAATTAGGTCTTTATCGCAGGAAAAAAAATGAACCGGACTTTATTCTTTTTACAAGTGAACAAGCTGATTTAAGATCTTTATCTGTAAGTGGTTTAACAGGTGATAATGATGGAAATATTTGGGGAGCTACATCTTCAGGCATCATTAAAATAGATCCTTTAGCAAATGAGATCAATTTTTATGGAAGAAGATTTGGCATTAATGATTTATTGCCTCACACAAGGCAGGAGGCATTCCGGGCTCATGATGGACGAATATTTTTGGGCTCTTTTAACGGTTATTATTCCTTCGATCCCCGAAAAGTTATTAATCGTGTTCCCCCTCAAATCATACTAACTGGTTTAAAAATTGATGGCCACCTGGTCCTACCAGAAAAGAGTGGTCCTTTACAAAATGCAATCGAAGAAACAACTCTAATAACATTAAAGTATAACGAAAATATCTTTTCAATAGATTTTGCTGCGATTCATTTCAGCGACCCGGACAATAATGTTTTACAATATAAACTTGAAGGGTATGAAAATACATGGCGAAATGTAAGTTCTGAAAAAACAGCGTATTATTTTAATATCCCACATGGACACTATACTTTTAAAATAAGAGCATGGAGCAGCTATGGTTTGCTATCGGAAAAAACAGTAAAAATAATTGTCCTCCCACCATGGTGGCAAACATGGTGGGCCTATATGTTGTATGTCCTGATTTTTTTGGCAGCTATATGGACATTTATCAGGTGGCGTACCCGATCCCTAAAAAAGGAAAAGGATGTTCTTGAAGCAAAGGTGACAGCACGTACAAAAGAATTAAAGGAAGAAAAAGAAATTGTTGAAAGCACTTTAGC
>CBFGXP010000108.1:0-13042 GCA_965652775.1 uncultured bacterium | reverse complement strand
AATCAAAAATTATTAAAGTGGAATGGTATCTCGAAACACCACGCTCTGTAAAAAAAACAAGGGATGTTTCTCACTATACGCGGGACTTCATCGAGAATATTTTCAAGCGTCATCACTTTGCCGCTGTGCTTTCCGTATTTGCTGCATTTTTATTTTTAATTGCAATTGGTTTCTTACAGGACTCAGCTTTTTTCCAAATACCCGCGGCTGCAAGCATCACCGTTTTTTTTGCAATACTCATTGGTGTTGCCGGCGCCTTCACTTATTTTTTACAAAGCTGGAGTGTCCCTTATCTGCTCGGGTTGATCATAGTGCTTAATCTTTTTTATACATGGGATTGGATCGATCCGCGTAATAAAGCTTTTGGTCTGAAATACGCTGATGAAAACCAAAGGCCCGCTTATAGCAGGGAGCATTTGCTGAGGTTGGCATCAACCAAAAATGTTTCAGAAGATAGTCTGAACATGATCCAGGTGCTGGAGAAGTGGAAAAAGAAACAAGGTGAGGAAAAGCCGTTGTTTGTTATAATTAATACAAGCGGCGGAGGCCATCGGAGCGCAACATTTACCATGAGCATACTGCAACGGCTCGATAGCATAACAAATGGTGAGGCGATGAAAAAGACCTTTCTTATTACCGGTGCTTCGGGAGGTATGATCGGTGCCTCTTATTTCCGTGAGTTATACCTGAGAAAACAAAAAGGCGAGAATATACGTCTGCAGGATAAAAAATATGTAGATGATATTGCCGGCGATCTATTGAATCCATTGTTCTCGTCTTTTGTAGCACGGGATCTTATTTCGCCATCATTAAAATTTAAAGTTGGCTCTTATGTGTATGTTAAGGATCGGGCTTATGCTTTTGAGTCCAAATTGGATAAAAACACGAATGGGTTTTTAAATAAGCAATTGAAAGATTATACAGAGGATGAAAAAAACGCGGTAATACCGCTGGCATTTTACAATTCTGTTGTGTCGCGTGACAGCCGGAAAATGATAATTAGCACACAGCCCGTACGTTTCATGATGCGCAGCCGGTATGACACTACTGCACTTCCCCCAATGGATCCCGATGTTATTGACTTCACTTCTTTTTTTGAGAAGCAGGACCCTTTTAACATAAGAATTCTAACAGCATTGCGAATGAATGCAACATTTCCTGTTGTGTTGCCAAACGTATGGCTCCCTTCCGAACCGGTAATTGATGTAATGGATGCGGGATTAAGAGATAATTATGGACAGGAAACAGGTCTAAGGTTTCTTAAATTTTTTGAAGACTGGATAGGTCAAAATACACGGGGTGCACTCATCATTCAATTAAGAGATCGCCCTACAGGAGGCTGGGATTATCCTTATGTTACTGAGAACATCGGGGATCATGCTACCAAGCCCTTTTTAATGCTACAGCATAACTGGTTTAAAACAATGGAGTATGTCCAAAATGATCTGCTTAGCTATTATACACAGCATGCAAAACATAAAATAGATAAGGTAACTTTTCAATATGCCACCGAAAAACAAGAAGACAAGGCAGCATTAAATTTTCATCTTACACAAAGAGAAAAGAAAAATATTATGAGCTCACCCGATTTTTTATTTAACCTGGAAAGTTTTCAAAAAGTAATAACCCTGTTTAATCATAAGGATAGCCTCGTAGTTAAGCTGGCTGAATAAGTCGGAAACACTTTTTCTGTACTTCTATAATAAGCTTATTTGGAGTTTCCGCAGGATCTCCATCTATATGCAAAGGTGCATCTGACTGGTTGACGACCTCTAATTTATCAGTTTGGAAATAGATAACCCCCGATTTTTGTGTTACAATGGAAGAAGATTCCAACAGGTTCCAGCCCGCAACTTGTTTCAATGTTTGCAACAAGAAACCTAGTTTACTATGACTTGTTGCTATTACTATGTCAAGCAGTCCATCAGTCAGACTTGCTTGTGGCGCTATGGTAAAATTATTTCCAAATTGGTTGCTATTAGCGATACTTATAAAAAATGCTTCGGTGTTAAATTCTTCTTTTTCCAGTTTTATGCGAAACCGAAAAGGTTTAACCGAAAAAAAATTTTTAATTGTCAGTTGTGCATATGTCATCAATCCTCTTTTCGGATGATCAGCAAATTCATGGGCTACTTTAGCATCAAAGCCAAGGCCTGCAAGCATACATGCAAAACGATCATTAATTAAGAAACCATCAATAGCTGAAGCTTTTCCATTAAAAATCATATCCAATGCACTTGATGGTTGCTTTGGAATTTTTGCGCACAAGGCCAAACCATTTCCGGATCCACGGGGAATTATACCAAAATTTACATCTTCTTTTAAAAGGCTGCCTGCAACACTGCTTACCGTGCCATCTCCACCGACTATCACTACGTCTGTGATCCTTTCTTCCTTAATGAGTGGCCGCAAAAAAGTATAGTTGCCATCCGCAACCGAAGGAAAAACAGTATAGGGAATTCCTCGTTCTTTTGTTTTGCTTTCAATAAGCGGCTGGATATCTTTTTTGGATGCAGTACCTGAAACAGGATTGATGATGTAGATAATCTTTCGGCTCATCGTGTATACAATGTACACAAAAGTATGCGACGAATACGAACTGTGGCGGCAAGGGCAGGATCTTTGGGCACAGCCCATGAGTATACTTTTACTTTTTCCTGGCCTTCCATAATACCGGCTATTTCAGAATTGTGTAAGCGGAGGAACAGTGTGTTTTTATAATCTCTTATAGATTTATCTGAGGAATCAAAAAAGCCAATGGTGCGTATCCATTCTGATTGCTCTGCGGCAGGTGTATATTCAATAATAAAAAAGCCAGGTCCTTCCAAAAACCGGTTGAGTAAAACGACTCTATTTTCATCCGCAGTTTCTTTTTTAGTGCTAAACTTTGAAACCTCTTTACGGTTGTGATAGATGTTCCAGCTGTCATAGGATTGCGCCTGGGCAGTTGCTGAGAAAAAGATCAATATTGAAAAAAAGAATTTGGCCATTTATTATCCAGATTAAAACGAAGTTCGGTTAAAAAACGTTGCATATACCGGGTAATTATTTAAAGTTTTATTGACCGCAAACTTATTTAAGGAATGATTATTTTCGCCCCTCATTAGCGATAATTCATAATTTTTTTACTTTTTAAAATGAAAAGGGAAACCAAGATCATATTTTTTGTTGTGGTGGTATCTTTTGTCGCCATTGCATTGGTAGTTTACCGCTATGAAAAATTGCTGGTCGACAAGGAAAGGGATTATAAACTTAGTAATAAGATCCGGGGCGGTGCTTCGACCACTAAGGATTATACAGCACAGGAAATAATTGACCTGATAAAAAAATCTCCCGAGTACCTGGGCGATTCTGTCACAATTTTTGAAAATGGCGACATGACCAGTTCAAATGGAAAATTTAACGGAACAATAAATGCCGTAATTACCAGTGATGGTAATATGAATATGGTAAAAGGCAGCATGAAAACAAATAAACTTCCGCTTCAATATAATATCTACCGGCTGGCGGCTTCTTTTTACAGACAGCAATACCCTGAGGAAACAAAGAATATTATGCCTCATAAAACCGACACTTTGCAAGGAAACTAAAATAATCACAGGCAACCTATGATTTGGATCATTCTCAGCTGGGTGTATATTACTGTTATCAGTTTTTTAATTGGCTTCCTGTTTACCGTATTGATCAGGAAAGTTTTTAAGATTCAATTAAAAGAAAATCTGCATTTTTCTTTTATATGCATCAATGGTTTTTTATTTACCTCGTTTATTGTAGCCCTGTGGACACTTTTTTACAAAGTTGATCTCCTCGCAAATGTTTTTTTATTGTTGCTTGCGATGCTAACGTTGGTATTGAAGAGACGGGAAATAGGAGAGCTGGTGAATGTATATTCAAACAGCATTAGAAAAACTTCAAAGGCGATCTGGCTCTTTTTTGTGCTTTTCGTTTTTGTGATGGCGTGCATTTCATACATGCCTTCTTCACATGCCGATGATTCAGGATGTTTTTCCCCTGCTATCAAATGGATACAGGAATATGGGGTTGTACCGGGCATTGCCAATTTGGATGCACGGTTAGGATACAATAGTACATGGTTTAGTTTGCAGGCGTTATACGGTTTCGCCTTTTTAAAAGCTGGTTTATTCAATGATCTAAACGGGCTGTTATTCCTTTACATCCTGATCTATTCCTTACAAGGTGTAGACCAGTTACTCAAAGGGAGTTCATCTTTTTTAACTTTTTTTAAAGCACTTTTTTTTCTACCGGTTTTATTTATCTATTTCGGATTCAGCCACGACATCATGCTCTACAGTATCCAGTATTTCACAAGTCCGACCTATGATATACCCGTAACTTTTATATTATGGATGCTATTTTTTCTTTTTCTTGAACTCAACGAAGTAAAAGGGTCTTTCTCAACCTCTGTAAGGCCATACCTTGTTATTCTCTATACCTCTTATCTTATAACAATAAAGCTTAATGCGGTTCCCGCTGCGATCATAGCCGTTTTTGTACTGGCAGTATTAATAAAAGAAAAAAAATACAGAAATGCTTTGATAGTTTCACTCTTTGGAGTTTTTATTGCAATACCATGGGTAATAAAAACAGTTATTTCATGCGGTTATTTGTTATTTCCTTTTGCAGAATTGGATGTGTTGAATGTGAATTGGAAACTTACAAGGCATGCTGTGCTCTATATTGAAAATTCTGTAATGTCATGGTCGATCGATCCCGGGATGTATGGTTCCTTAAGTTTTGCAAATGACAAAGGACATTTTTCAGTGCCTGTTAAAGAATGGTTTCCCGTTTGGTTTATTCAGCAGAATTATATTAACACTATCATTTTCTTCGCAACGATCCTTTCCGGCTTCGCCTGGTTGGTTTACGGGGCAATTTGTTTAATAAAGCATAGGACAGTTTTTTTCCGGAGATATGCAATCGAGATCGTACTCGCACTTACTATTCTTGCAGGCATTTTCTTATGGTTCACAAAAGGCCCGGCACCGAGATATGGTTATGGCTATCTTATTTTTTTATGTATGCTAAGTGTCAGCCGGGTTATGTATTTTTTTGTAAAGGAATATCATTCAGGATATATCGGAGTTATTGTCCTTGCTTATATTTTTTATGCGTTGGTTTATTATGGAATGAACTTGAACTATTCATTCACACGAAACTTTTTTAAGAAAGCTCCTGCCATTGTCTCTCCTGAATATTCACCTTACGGGTTGGGTGGCGGAAAATATATTAATGTGGTGAATGAGGGTGCCTGTGGCAATGCGCCGTTGCCTTCATCGCCAAAATATGTTTATGAATTTTTGCAACCTGTGTATAGAGGTCAGTCAGTTAAAGAAGGATTTATTAATCAAAGACCCGCTGAAGAATATAAATAAGTCCCTCGTAGTTTTATCTAAATTGAAATTGCTTGTAATTGTGAGGAGATTCGTGCGAAGAAGCTCAATATGAAAAAGAGTGTACCAATTGTCTGATCGGTTAAAACGGAGTGACTGATAATGGCGCTACTCAAAGAGGCGCGAGTATTTTTTTTAGGATTTTATTATAAGAAATCACATTTTCATGCTAATAACCGCATAACAAATAAAAATAGTTTTGTTTCAAATTTAATTAAATGCAAAAATGGTTAGTCATTTTATTAATAAGTGCTATAGTATCCTGCACATCGGCAAAAATGGCAGTAGATAAAGAAAACTGGAATAATATTGAAGAGCTTTCAGTAAAAGGACGTCAGGGTATTCTGATCAATCAGAAATTAAGTTTTGGTGACTACCGGACAGTTTCGGTAAAAAGATCATGGACTAAGGGAAGTAGCGCATTTGCGGGCTGGACGTCAGGCCGGCCGGGTTATGAGGATTATTCGCGCATTATTGGAATTGAATATTCTAAGAAAAAACAAACTCTAAGATTTGAGTTGACAGACAATGTTGGCAATGAAAGCAGTGCTTTCTGTGCGACTCAAGTGAAATCAAAAGATTTTGTATTAGGCAATAATCCTAATAGCCTTTTCAATATCAGCCTTGACATATTGGGCGTAGCAGATGCTTCCGAGAACCTCTACTGGATTAAATTATATCTCAAAAGCGAGAATGATCCATGGGAAATGGTACTGGACAATGAAGCAGCCCAGCGTAATAGTAAAACGTATATGGGAGTGATCAGTCAAAGCAAAGATCGTTATTACACACTGCACCCGGTTTTTAAGATGGAGAAAAAAGATGGTAGTGCCGGGACAATGCCGTTTGGGTCGGTCGGCTACGAGATCCGGAATAAACAAGGTAAGCCGATTGCCGCAGTTTCACTTATTGACAAAGGAGTTGTTTATTTTAACGATGCCAGCGCAGACGAAAAATTTCTAATGGCAAATATTTGTACAGCCATATTACTGCAGCAGGAGATCTGATATAGATTGGCTACTCTTTGTGATGTGGTTTTGTATCTGCATGCCCGAGACTTTTGCCAGGTGCAATTGTATCACGAACCATTTGTTTTAATTCTTTGATCTCGGGAAAACCACCATATTCTTTCCTGTCAAAGATTGTTTTGCCTTCAATAGAAATGCGGTAGCTTCCATTTACTTCACTGGGTTGCAGTATTACTTCTTTGAGATCGGATTCAAAAGTGGTTAAAAATTCCTGAGCCATATAAGCTGCACGAAGCAGCCACTGACATTTTGGGCAATATTCAATGGTTATAGAAGGTTTTTTCATTTCTCAAATATTTAAAGAAAATATTTACCACCTCAACAATGCACTGGCCCATGTAAATCCGCTGCCAAATGCTGCCAAACAAACAAGGTCACCTTCTTTTATTTTTCCCATTTCCCACGCCTCACATAAAGCGATCGGAATAGACGCAGCCGTAGTGTTACCATATTTCTGAATATTGTTATATACCTGATCATCTGTCAACCTTAATTTCTTTTGTACAAACTGCGAAATACGAAGGTTAGCCTGGTGAGGGATCAGGAGTTTTAAATCAGATGTTTGATAATTATTTGCATTGAGGGCTTCCATTATTACTTCCGGAAATTTTTCTACGGCAACTTTAAATACTGCCGGTCCATCCATGTTTGGAAAATTTTGAGCTTTATCGATCATCGCATGACTCATAAACATTTCACCTATCTCTGCATCATCAAAATCGGCAAGTTTATTTTCATTTACCCAATAGTTTGCATGCGTACCGGGATTATACATCGCCAGTATTTCAGCATTATTTCCATCACAATGTAAATGCGTACTCAACACCCCGCGGCTTTCATCCACTGTTGGTTGCAATACAACTGCACCTGCACCATCGCCAAAGATCACAGAAATATTTCTTCCGCGGGTGCTGAAGTCTAAGCCAAAAGAATGCTTCTCGCTGGCAACAACAAGAATGTTTTTATACATACCTGTTTTTATAAACTGATCTGCCGTGCTGAGTGCATATACAAAACCAGAGCATTGATCTCTTACATCCAATGCGCCGATCTCTTTCATCTTCATGGCACGTTGTACTAATACCCCGCAACCCGGAAAATAATAATCAGGACATATGGTAGCGAAGATTATAAAATCAATATCCTGTGGGGTAATACCGGCTCTTTCAATAGCGATCTTTGCAGCTTCGATTCCCATTGTTGCCGTAGTTTCTTTTGTACGGTCAGCATATCTTCTTTCCTGTATACCGGTGCGTTCCTGTATCCATTCATCACTGGTGTCCATGTATTTTGTGAGATCCTTATTGGTAACCACTTTTTTTGGGACATACATACCAATACCGGCAATTTTCGATCGTAGCATAGCAATCAGTTATTGAGAAAGAAAGATAATAAATCCACGCCATTAGCAGGACAAGTTATGCAGGAAATCAGCCCTCTTTTAAATTGATTTAAAGGGATATGTTCCCGTATAAATCCGAAATGGGCAAATTCTGCCACACTCAATTTTCTTTCTACCCGTATTAATTATAGCATGATATTTTCTAATGTTAGAACCAGGACTTCAGTAAAAATCCTAGAGCAACCACTGCATGGACCAGGCTAAAAAGAACATCTGGGTTAAACCGGCACGAATAGTAGCAAAAACTGTTCTGTTTGTTATTTTATTTTTATTGGTCATTCTTCTATTACTGCAAACCGGTCCTGTTCAAAGTGTTCTTCGTGTAAAAGCAGTTGCTTATCTCGAAAAGAAATTACAAACAAAGGTAAAAGTCGGTAGGGTTTATATAGGCTTTCCTAAAAATATAATTCTCGAAAACATTTATATAGAAGACAGGCAGAAAGATACGCTGCTTTCAGGAGGAAAGATCGAAGCTAATCTTGATCTATTGCGTTTGTTATTTAATAATGAAATAGATATTAAAACCATTGCAATGGACAATATCACCGCGAAGATCAAACGCCAGCTTCCTGACACTGTATTTAATTTTCAATTTGTAATTGATGCGTTTGCTTCGAAAGATACCATAACAACAGATCCAAATGATACCCTGGCTTATTTTATAGCTGTTCCTTCAGTCGAATTAAATAAAATAAGAATAATATATAAAGACACCGTGAGCGGCAGTGATGTGGAAGCGTGGCTTGAACACCTCGATACCAAGATCGATAAAATGGATTATGAGCATTTATACTTTGATATTCCAAAAACAAGTATCAACGGATTAACTGCAAGAATTTACCAATCAAAGCCACTGGTAAAACCTGAGCCTGAAATAAAAGATATTGTAGAAGCAAAGCAGCCGGCTGCACTTCAATTGTTATTTAAAGAAATGGATTTTCAAAATATCAAAATTGATTACCGGAATGATGTTTCTGCAGTTTACACTAACATTGATCTGAAGGCATTAAACGTAAAACCTAACAATATCGATCTTAAAAACAGGGTCATTGATCTGCAAACTATTTCTTTGAACAATACAACGGCTGCCATAAGACTTCTTAAAAAAGAAGAAGCAAAAATTGTGGTAAAAGAAGTGGAACAGGAAGCAAAAAGCCAGGTGAAAGCTGGGTGGCGGATATTCGCCTCATCGGTAAGTCTTGTGAATAACAGTTTGCAATTTGATAATGATAATAATCCACGAACCGGCTATGGTATTGATTATGCCCACTTAAAAGGAGATTCATTGACAATAGAAGTAAATGATCTTTTATTATCATATGATTCTATTGGAGGCAAAATAAAGAAAGGAACATTCAGGGAGCAAAGCGGTTTTGTATTAAATGAATTACAGGCTGACTTTCTTTATAGCGATAAGCAAACTTACATTAAGGATCTAATGCTAAAAACACCGGGTACGGAACTCAAGCGATATGCATCTCTTACTTACTCATCGTTTAAGGCTTTGTCAGAGGATTTTGAAAGCACTCAAATTGATGCTGATATATCGAACAGTCACATTCAGGTAAGAGATATCCTTGCTTTTGCTCCCCAATTGCGTTCACAACCGGCTTTTGCCAATCCCAATGCTATATGGCATATCAATTTCCAGGGCAATGGAACATTGCAAACAATGCATATTGCTAGCTTTCAATTCCGGGGTCTAAAAAATACACAGATCGATGCCAGCGGTTCCTTAGCGACTAACAATGATCCCAATCGAACCGGCGCACGATTGACAATAAGGAGACTTCATACAACTCAGTCAGATATTGCTTTGTTTACGGGTCAGCGTTTATCCAATGCACAAATTAATATGCCTGAAGAATTTGATGCACATGGAACAATAGCGGGATCTATAAATAACTTATCGACCAATCTCACAATTAACTCTTCTGTGGGTACAGCATTCGTTAATGGAAGGTTTACAAATCTCAGCAATCCTGATGCGGCAACATACAATGCTTTGGTCAAAACAAACGCATTGGATCTTGGATACATTCTGCGAAATGACCAGGTAGGTAATGTTAGTGCAAGTGTTACAGTTTCGGGAAAAGGATTTACTGCTGATAAAATGAATACAAAATTTAAAGGAGATATTTATTCAATTGCATACAATGATTATGTGTACAGGAATATCAATGTAGATGGCAGCCTCCAGGGGTCTTCGCTTAATGTAATAACTGATATCAATGATCCTAATATTGATTTCAATGGAACGATTACCGGCAACATATCTGCTGATCCTTCCTTTCGCTTTACGGGGATGTTAGATAGTATTAAAACTTTTCCATTGGGTCTTACACCAGAACCACTGATTGCGAGAGGAAAAATAGACGGAACAATCCCGGTAATGAATGCAAACTATTTGGAAGCTGATGTTTTGATCACTGACGCTTTATTGGTAACCGGTTCACAACGATTACCACTGGACACTGTTCAATTTGTTTCGGGAAGAAATGATACTGCACAGTTCATGACGTTGAAAAGCGATGTAGCCAATGCAAGAATAAGCGGCCAATATCGTTACACTGACATTGGTAAGATTTTTCAGAAAAGTATTGAGCCCTATTTTTCAGTTACACCAGCAGGTATTATTACCGATGTACAGCCTTATGATTTTTCATTTACTGCTGATATATCAAATGCTCCCGCATTAACAGCCTTTGTACCCGGATTAGAATCCTTCGAACCAATTCACATAGAAGGCAGGGCCTCCACTGGCCAGGGCTTATCAGCCACTATGACTTCACCATATGTTTTCTACAATGGAAGTGAAATAACTGGCATAAACGTAAAAATAAACACTACAGACAGAGGGCTTCAGTTTATAGCTGATGTACAACATATAAAGGGGATCGGACATAACCTTTATCATACACAATTAAACGCAACTGCGTTGAATAATAAGATAGATTTCAACCTCGACATTGATGATATAGGCGGAAAAGATAAATATTATTTGAGCGGGATATTGAGTCAGCCAACCCAGGGAAATTATACATTAAGTCTTCGTCCGGACAGCTTATTACTGAATTATGATAGATGGACAGTCTCTGCCAATAATTCACTTACTATCACAAAGGATAACATAATTGCTAACAATTTTATACTCCAAAAAAACGATCAGATCCTATCCCTTCAAAGCCAGGGAGAACAATTGAATGTGGGATTCAGCAATTTTCATTTGGCCACCATTACAGCAATTATGAAATCAGATTCTCTGCTCGTTAATGGCTCAATGAATGGACAAATGGTGTTTAATAATATACTAAAGCAACCTGTTTTCACCAGCGACCTTACAATTAATGACCTGAGCATGAAAGGCGACACCGTCGGAAACGCTGTTATAAAAGTGGACAATATCTCCGGTAACAGGTACAATACTAAAGCAACAATAACCGGCCGGGGTAATGATATTTCCCTCACAGGTTCATTTGCTCCGCAAGGTGAAAACGATATTGCGTTAGATCTTGATCTGAATGTGCGCCAAATACAATTGGCGACGATAGAAGGGGCCTTTGGCAACATGATAAAGAATGCATCAGGAAGTGTAAATGGAAATATTACTATTAAAGGGACTGTTAATGAACCAAAGATCAATGGCCCGATAAATTTTGATAAAGCCAGCTTTGCTACCACCATATTAGGAAGCCAATACAGAATAGATGGAGAAAAGATCAATGTAACAGAAAATGGCTTTCAGTTTGATGACTTTGTCATTAAAGACACAGCTAATAATGAAATGAGATTAAACGGAAGCGTTCAAACCCTCAATTTTACAAATTACAATTTCGATTTTGACCTGGATGCTACCAATTTCCAAATACTGAATACCACTAAAAAAGATAATAAGATTTATTATGGCAAGTTGGTTATCACATCAAACATGCATGTAAGCGGAACCGAGACGGCTCCTGATATAGATGGAAATATTACTGTAAATGACGGCACTGACCTTTCGATCGTTATTCCACAACAGGCACCAGGTGTTGCTGCCAGGGAAGGCATTGTTGAATTTGTTGACATGGATGTTCCGCAAAATGATTCTCTTTTCCTTGCTGCTTACGATTCACTTAACACATCTCCATTCAGGGGAATGAACATTATATCCAATATTGAGATAAGAAAAGAAGCGATTTTTAATATCATTATTGATGAGGCCAATGGAGATTTTATAAATCTGCAAGGTGAAGCGGTTTTGTCAACAGGTATTGACCCGAGTGGTAAGATTACATTAGTGGGTAACTATGAATTGGAAAAAGGAGCGTATGAAATAACGTTTAATTTTTTGCGTCGTCGTTTTGACATTCAAAAAGGAAGTAGCATTACGTGGTTAAATGAGCCTACTAAAGCCACAATGGATGTAAACGCAGTTTATATTGCTAATACCGCTCCGATCGATCTTGTACAAAACCAAATTACGGGTTCTACACAGGAAATAAAAAATACATACCTGCAAAAACTCCCCTTCGAGGTTCGATTAAAAATGACAGGGGAGCTGATGAAGCCTCAGCTTACATTTGACATCGTACTCCCTGTAGACAAGAACTACGGAGTTTCAAATGATATCATAGCACAGGTAGAAAGAAGACTTGAAGAGTTAAGACAGGAACCAGGTGAAATCAATCGCCAGGTATTCGCTTTATTATTATTGAATCGCTTTGTCGGTCAGAATCCTTTGGCAAGCAGCACGCCGACATTCAGCGCATCTTCTTATGCACGTCAAAGTGTGAGTAAATTGATGACCGAGCAGCTTAATAAGCTTGCAGCAGGACTTATTGATGGCGTTGATCTCACATTTGATGTAGCATCTACGGACGATTATACAACGGGAAGACAAAGAAGCAGAACAGATTTAAATATAGGATTAAGCAAGCGGCTCCTTAATGAACGATTAACAGTTTCTGTAGGCAGCAATTTTGAATTAGAAGGTCCAAAGAACACTAATCAAAAAGCAAGTAATGTTTTTGGCGATCTGAATATCAATTATTCGCTAAGCCGCGACGGGAGGTATATGTTACGATTTTACAGGAAAAACAGGTATGAAGGAGTCGTTGATGGTTATATCATTGAAACAGGATTAAGTTTTCTCATCAGCGTAGACTATAATCGTTTCAGCCAATTATTAAGAAAAAGAAAAAATCAAAGAGTGGATGGGG
>CBFGXP010000107.1:0-13065 GCA_965652775.1 uncultured bacterium | reverse complement strand
CTGCAAATATGAGAATGGCAAAGCGATAGCAATAAAAATAAATGGTAAGTATTACATGTACTGGGGAGATACAGACATTTTTCTTGCCGTGTCTGATGATCTGATCCATTGGACAGTTGTTAGAGATGATAATGGAAAAACCAAAACAATCTTCGGCCCCCGTTCAAGAAAATTTGACAGCCGACTTGTAGAGCCAGGTCCACCGGCCATGTTAACTGAAAAAGGAATTGTTCTTATTTATAATAGCATGAACGCTGAACCAAACGGTGACACAAGTTTAGCCCAGGGCACTTATGCAGCTTCCCAAATATTATTTGATAAAAACGATCCAACCAAGGTCATTGACCGAATGGAGACCTATTTTATGAAACCAGAGAAGTCATACGAAATCACTGGCCAGGTAAATTATGTTTGCTTTGTAGAAGGCCTGGTGAATTACAAAGGCAAATGGTTCTTGTATTATGGAACTGCGGATTCAAAGATCGCTGTAGCAGTAAAATGATGTGGCAATTAACCCATTTGCTGATGTGCCAATAAAAGAAAAGCCTTTATTGACAAATCGGCATATTATCACATCGGCTCATTAACTTCGCAACATGTCTATCGAAGTGAAAAACCTCCTCAAAGTTTATGGTGGGCAAAAAGCTGTAAACAACATTTCTTTCAAAGTAAACAAGGGTGAGATCGTCGGATTTCTAGGGCCGAATGGCGCCGGGAAATCTACCACTATGAAAATTATTACCGGCTATCTTGAACAATCCGGGGGTGAGGCATATGTGTGCGGCATGAATGTTACCGAGAACCCATTGGAAACAAAAAAGAAAATTGGATACTTGCCGGAATTGAATGCTTTGTATTATGATATGTATGTGAGGGAGTATTTAGCTTTTGTTGCAGAGGTGCATGGAATTCAAAATTCAAAAGCCAAAATCGAAAATGTGATCGGGTTGACCGGTTTAACAGGTGAAAGCAAAAAGAAGATCGGGCAGTTGTCAAAAGGATACAAGCAAAGAGTTGGGTTGGCCGGGGCACTGATCCATGATCCTGAAGTGTTGATATTAGATGAACCTACTTCAGGCCTTGATCCTAACCAGATTGTTGAAATACGTGAAGTGATAAAGAAACAGGGAAAGGACAAAACCGTTTTATTCTCCTCACACATTTTACAGGAAGTTGAAGCAATATGCGACAGGGTGATCATCATTAATAAAGGTGAGCTGGTGGCAGATGATAAACTCAGTAACCTGCAATCGGGAAGCACGGGCAACCAGGTAGTGATCGTACAGTTCAAAGAAAATGTAGACAAACATTTGTTGGAACAGATCAACGAAGTTTCCAATGTTGAACAACTCACTTCTACGAACCTCAGGCTTCACACCTCAAACCCGGAGATTGTTCGCAAACAAATCTTTGAACTCTCATTGCAGCATAATCTCAACATCGTTTCTTTGCAAAGCGAAAGCCAAAGCCTTGAAGATGTGTTCAGGTCACTTACGCAAAAAGCTGAATAGAATTACAAAGCGTACAGGAGTGCGACGCAACGATAGCTTAATAGAAGACCAAATGCCGGCAACTTAACTATAAACCACAAACAATAAACTATAAACCAACTCATGAGTTACATTTCCGAAATTTTCGCAAGACAGATCCTCGATTCAAGAGGCAATCCTACTGTTGAGGTAGATGTATTGACAGATGAAGGTGCATTGGGCCGTGCAGCGGTGCCAAGCGGGGCGAGTACCGGTATACATGAAGCAGTTGAGCTTCGTGATGATGATAAGAAAATTTACGGCGGCAAGGGTGTATTGAAAGCAGTGAAAAATGTAAATGATAAAATTGCCCCGGCATTGATAGGAAATGATGTAGCCGATCAAACAGGTATTGACGAGATGATGATTAAGCTTGATGGCAGTGCAAATAAAGGGAAGCTTGGAGCAAATGCGATGCTTGCAGTTAGTATGGCGGTGGCAAAAGCGGCAGCTGAAGAAGCAGCACTTCCATTATACCGTTACATTGGTGGCACTAATGCAAAGACACTACCAATACCAATGATGAATATTTTGAATGGTGGTGCACATGCTGATAATAAAATAGATTTCCAGGAATTTATGGTGATGCCTGTTGGCGCATCAAGCTTTAGTGAAGGATTGCGCTGGGGCGTTGAAATTTTTCATGCATTAAAAACCGTGTTGAAGAAAAAAGGTTTTAGCACCAACGTGGGTGATGAAGGCGGTTTCGCTCCTAACATTAAAAGCAACGAAGAAGCAATTGAAACCGTATTAACTGCGATCGATGCTGCAGGTTATAAAACGGGATCACAAATTGTAATTGCAATGGATGCTGCAAACAGTGAATTATGGGACAAGAAAAAGAAAAAATATGTTTTTCATAAGAGCAGTGGAAAAGAAATGACAAGCGAGCAACTGGTGAAGTATTGGGACAAATGGGTGAAACAATATCCAATTGCTTCAATTGAAGATGGGATGGCTGAAGATGATTGGGATGGCTGGAAATTGCTGACAAAAACAATTGGGAGCAAATGCCAGTTAGTAGGTGATGATCTTTTTGTAACCAATGTGACAAGATTACAACAAGGCATTGATAAAGGTATTGGCAATGCTTTACTGGTAAAAGTAAACCAGATCGGAACGGTAACTGAAACAATTAATGCTGTTACATTAGCTCAGCATAATGGATACAATACTATCATGAGTCATCGTAGTGGCGAAACAGAAGATACAACGATCGCTGATCTTGCAGTTGCATTAAATTGCGGGCAAATAAAAACCGGTAGTGCTTCCAGAACCGATCGGATGGCAAAATATAACCAGTTGATAAGAATTGAAGAATTGCTGGGCATGTCTGCAATTTATCCAAAAGGAAAGATTAAATTTGGGAAATAGGTCTTGAGTTATAAGACGTCGGTTTTAAATTGAGGGACGGTCGATTGACCTAAAATAAAAAACTAAACTCAGGGCGCTAAAACATACAACTTCTTATGAAATACCTAAACCTCATTCCTTCGTGGATAAAAAACAAATATTTTTTATCCATATCTGCCTTTATAGTGTGGATACTTTTTTTTGATCCAAGAGATGTTTTTACGCAAATGGAACACCGTCGCGAATTGAAAGAGCTACAGGCCAGTAAAGCCTGGTATCAAAACGAGATCGCAAAAGAATCTATTGAGGCTGAGCAACTTAGAACCAATCCCGCCATAGTCGAAAAATATGCCCGGGAAAAATACCTGATGAAGCGAGATAATGAAGATATATTTATAATAGCGGAAAACCCCGATGTTAAGAAGAAATAAGCAGATCCGGCACAATATGGCAACCTATGAGCCGTTTTAATAGCGGACGTTTCGAAATTCAATTTCTTAAGGACAACTAAATTTTAGGACATCAATTGGATTGCCAATGACAAACTTTACCCCCGAGGATCTTTTATTGTATTTGTACAAGGAGACTTCTCCCGAGCAAAATGCCGCAATCGAAGAAGCTTTAAAGACAAGCTGGTCACTTCGTGAAAAGCTTTCTGTATTGAAAACTTCGATGCAGCGGTTAGACAAGATCAAACAATCACCCCGCACAGAAGTGGTGTTGAATGTTTTGAACTACGCAAAGGAAAAGTCAGAACAAACAGTTTAAAAGATTCAAACTAATTATTCGCATCATAACTTGATTGTTATGATGCTTTTTTATTTACACAACCCCTGAAGGGGCTTGCATCACACAATGCAAGGCAATCCGAACTTTTTTAATATTATTGCTATAAGAACTATAATAAACTAAGTCTCCCCGTATTGGGGAAAGGGAGTTCATTATGACCAAAAAAGAACGCTACGAATTTGTTATTGATTATTTTCAAAAACACCTTCCTGAAGCCGAGACAGAACTTGATTACGAAGATCCTTATGAATTACTCGTAGCCGTGATATTATCAGCTCAGTGCACAGATAAAAGAGTAAACCTGACCACACCTGATCTGTTCAGGAGGTTTCCAACAATCGTTTCACTAAGCAAAACAAATTTTGATGAACTATTCCCCTTTATAAAAAGTATTTCCTATCCAAATAATAAAACAAAACACCTGATCGCCATGGCCAGAAAAGTGATGGAGGATTTTGGCGGTAAAATTCCAATGACAGTTGATGAACTTATGAAATTACCGGGAGTGGGAAGAAAAACTGCAAATGTGGTAACATCAGTTGTAGACAAACAACCAAACATGGCTGTAGACACGCATGTGTTTCGGGTCAGCAAGAGAATCGGACTTGTTCCGGCGACCACCAAAACCCCATTTGCCGTAGAAAAAGAATTAGTAAAAAATATTCCTGAAGCATTGATACATAAGGCACATCATTGGCTTATCCTTCACGGTCGCTATATATGTGTAGCAAGAAATCCTAAGTGTGAACAGTGTGGCGTGAGACCGGTATGCCGCTTTTTTAAATATGTCATTTTACCAAAAAATAAGATGCTGAATCCCTTATTAAAAAATCAGGGGAACTAAACTGCATTTGTTAATTTTACGTACTTACATTTTATTATTACTTGTCCGCACTTTCTCTGAAAAAAATCAATTTTAATCTTTATTACGTGAGTAATGGGAGTAAATACGAGTTATAAAACAGTTCAGTACCAAAGCAAAATCTCTTTTCAACCTTTACTAAGTGTGTTGAAAAGAACACTGCATAATGGCTCATCCGAAGGTGCTAAAAAACTTTATTCAGGCATACTGGAATATGCCGATCAGCATCCTGAACTGCACCATCCCATTGATGACCTCTCTGCCCTTGAACCGTATCGCGAATGGATTGAAATGCTGGTAAGTATTATTTTCCCTCCTACAGTCAGCGATAATGAATTGCTTTATTCAGTTGGGCTTCCGTTCTCTTATAAGACAATCCATACTTCCCGTCTTTTTAATATGTTATTTATTGAACCGGGTACAAACGATATAAAAATTCCCGACAACGAAACGGGAAGAGATATTGAACATGACAGGGCGATCGGAGCTTATAACCTGATACTTAGAAAATATTGCAATCACCATGCACCGGAGTTTGTTTTATCTGTTCACCCCTATCATGATCCGCATTCAGGACTGATAAAATATATGGAACTGCAATTGGATACAAGATACATTGATGTAAAATTTGTTGGCAGTCATTTACCAATTCCTGAAGATTTTATCAATAAAAAAGATCACGGTCTTTTATCTTTAGAAGAGTTACAGTATAATATTCCCATCGAACAATTCGCATTTGAAGGTATAGTTATTGGTCGGGTAATTGATGTAACAGAAAGAGAAGTGATATCGCAAATGAAGTCGGAGCTTCTCAATCTAAATGCTTTTTCCGAAGGCGTAGTGTATCATAAACTGCAGGACCTTGTTCAATCACTTATTGGTTTAAAAGATATAAGAATTGGCATTACCCCATTTTTCAAAGTAAATGGTCATTTTGTTTTTTCAGAGTTGCATAATAGCAACAGTCTTTTATTTAAGCATTACCAGGCGGTGATGGAGAGAGACACTGTGAATGATTGTTGCCGTGAGCTCTTTATGGGAACCGATAAACCCATTATTTATGAAAAAGTTGATGAAGAAATAGTAAAAGAAATTGAATATCTCTGTTTTTATTTTGACCAGGGATACAGGAGCCTGATACTTGCGCCATTAAAACACAATGGTGAGTTGTGGGGCATTCTTGAAATCGGGTCTGCTGAAGAAGGCAGGCTTAATTACAAGCACATTACCAAGCTTGATATTGCCATTCCGTTATTTACCCGTGCGATCGAAAAAAGCGCAGAGTCGTTGGACAACCAGATCGATAAAATAATTAAAGAACAGTTTACAGCTGTACAGCCGTCGGTAGAATGGAAGTTTACTGAAGCTGCATACAATTTTATTGTTCAAAAACAACAGGGCAAAGATGCGAAGCCGGAAAGGATAGCGTTTGAATCGGTTTATCCCTTATATGGGGCTATCGATATTCGTAACTCTTCCGTAGAAAGATCACAATCCATACAATTAGATTTCATCGAGCAGCTGCAAATGGCTGCTTCAGTGATCAAGAAGGCACAGGCTGATATGGCATTCCCCTTATTGCAGGAAGTGCAGTTTAAGATCGATAAACATATTTCTTCAGCAAGTACAGTATTGTTGAATGACGAAGAAACAGCTATTCATGACTTTTTACAAAACCAGGTGGCTTCAATTTTTAAACATTTGAAAGGAACAACACCGTCGATACAAAAGGATGTTGATGCCTATTTTGCTGCACTGGATAAAAACATTGGGATGATCTATCATCACCGGAAAGAGTTTGAAGAAAGCATTGCACAAATTAATGAACAGGTAAGCCGCTTTATAGACAGGGAACAGACTTCCGTACAGCAGATCTTCCCTCACTATTTCGAGCGATATGTAACTGATGGCGTAGATTTCAATATCTATATCGGCCAATCACTTGCTCCAAGAAAAAAATTCGATGAATTATATCTCCGTAATATGAAAATGTGGCAACTGACCACACTGGCAAAAGCTTCGCGTCTTACCAATGAATTATGTAAGCAGTTAAGCCACCCGATGAAAACAACCCAGTTGATCCTTGCACACAGTACGCCTATTTCTATCAGCTTCCGTACCGATGAAAGGAAATTTGATGTTGAAGGAGCAGGTAATATCAGGTACGAGATCATCAAGAAGAGAATTGACAAGGTACGTATAAAGGATACAAATGAACGATTCACACAGCCGGGTAAAATTTCAATTGTATACAGCCAGCCAAAAGATGCGGAAGAATATGCCGAGTATATTGAATTTTTACAAAATCAAAAACTATTAAAGCCCGGTATCGAGCATCATGACCTCGAAGAGTTGCAGGGCGTTGTAGGATTAAAGGGTTTAAGGGTGGATGTTCAATATGAAGATGATCTGACTACGACGCCACCGCTTTCTAAAATTACCGATCAGCAATTACTGAAGGGCAAATAAGTTTTCCTCTCCCGTCAATAAAAGAGATGACTTAATGGATTTCCTTGAATGGCCGCCCCGGTGGGTTTCATTCCCAAAAATTTTGTAAAAGCAGTCGTTCCCATAATTGTTTTCAATTTTCCAAAAAGTGCTTTTTGCATTCCTGTAAACTTAAATGTATAATCTGCAGGGTTAATCTCCGCTAATGGTGTTATATCTTTTTTCGTCGTAAGAAAATTATTCACAGCACCCGTGAGTGATGTTCGTTTACCAAAGGGTAGTGATAATTTGGCAATAAGATCGTCCACGATTCGCATAGTGGTGTTTTTAATGTCGCCGATGTCCGGTGGCTTAATGAAATCTTGTGCTGAAGCAGCAGCATTTGAGGGATCTTGTTTAGGAACGGGCACCTGGGCCCGACCCGTAATAAATGCAGTGATGAATAAAAATAAGATGCTTATATTTTTCATGTTTTATTGTTAAGGTTATCTCAGAAAAACATGACTTTTATCGCTATCCCTGAACATATTCTTTACAGCTTACTTCTTCAATAATTTTGCATTGCCCAGCTGCTTCATCAACGTAGAGGTATAAGTTCTGCTAAAACTTGCCAAAGAAGAAGGATTAAATATTTCAGATTGTACCGAGAACATTAGTTCCTGTGATGCCTTATCAAATAAATTACTCTGCATAAAAAAAGTTTTATCACTTGAATAATAGCCAGGAGTAGATACGGTAGTGTAATAATGATAGTAATAGCCATAAAAAGATCCAGCCCATGAATAATCACTTCGCATTGTATAATGAGTACCGCCCGGGATGTACCGGATATCGTCATTCTTATCTAATAATGAGGCCACGAAAACTGCATCACAATCACTTGCTTTAATTTTTGCAATAAGGTCATCTACAGCTGGTGGTTTAGGATCTTTCAGATCTGCGGGCAATACCTCATAGCTTTTAATTGCTTTGTGACCTCTTGAAGTAACGATAGCTGCGAGTTCATTTTCCAATTTTACTCTTGCTTCAATATCAGCAGTCATAACTGTAATAAAAAAATTGTCATATGATTTTCCCTGGATCTTTTCCTTATTGACCCAAACACCGGCAGTTTCTTTTGTGGCAGAACAAGCTGCAAAAATCATTGCAATTGTAATAATAAACAATACACAAACTCTTTTCATGTTGTAATGGTTTTAATTAAAAGTAATGTTTTTCTTTTCTACAAATTATAAAAAGAGTTGGTCCCGAAATGAGTCCTGGGTGTACAACTGCATTTTAATTTATCTGGCTTCTGAATGTCGCTATACTTCAGAAAAAAAGGTTGCTTAATATATTTCCGGCGGCACTACTGCCAGATGGTTTCAATCCCAGAAATTTAGTAAAGGCTGATGCTCCTATAATGCCTTTTAGTTTTCCAAAAAGTCCATTTTGTAACGGGTTAAATTTGGAAAGGTAATCGGTGGGGTTGGTGTCAGCTAATCCCGTTATACCCTTTTTCTTTGTAAGAAAGCCGCTGATGGCATCAATAAGTTTGGGCTTCTGAGCTGCAGGCAATGATAATTTACTGCTAAGCTCATCAACGATGCTATTAGTTGTTGTGGCAACATCACCAATAGCTGGTGGTTTAATAAAATCTTTTGTAGAAACCGTACTCTTAGGAACAGTGACCTGGGCATGACTGATGCTGTAACATGCAAATAATACAAAGGCGAAAAAGATCTTTTTCATAAGCTAATTTTAATGGTTAATGTTTCTGGAAAGCCGAAAAAATATACTCTTAAAGTTAGGTCATTTCATGCTGCAAATTTTCCATCCTCTATAAAATAAAAAGTGCTTTGATTTCTTATAAAAGGATTTGAAAGCGAGCAGATGATCAACTATTATCCACCTTCCGCAAACCCTTCAAACACGGTCATTCCGCCATCTATGAATATACTTGCACCAGTGATATAATCCGATGCATCTGAAGCAAGGAAAACAGCCAGGTTGGAAATATCGACCGGCTGCCCGATCCTGTTGTAAGGAATAAGTGTCATAAGACTTGCCATTGCCTCTGGGGTACTCCACGCACCGGCATTGATGGGAGTTTGTATTGCACCAGGACAGATACTGTTAACCCTGATCTTTCGGTCTCCATATTCCTGCGCCAGGCTTTGCATAAACATTCTGATGGCTCCTTTGGAAGATGCATAATTTACATGACCTGCCCAGGGAATAAGCTCGTGCACTGAACTCATACAAATGATCTTACCAACAGCTGCAGATCTTTCAGGGACCGGGCCACGACGCAACATTTCAATAATTGCTTCACGGGCACAAAGAAACTGACCGGTTAGATTAACATTAATTACTTTATTCCACTGGTCAAGTGTCATTTCATGAAAATGTGCATCTCTTTGAAGCCCTGCATTGTTGACAAGGATATCAATGGTGCCAAATTCTTTGAACATGGCTTTATACATCGCCTTTACTTCGTCTTCATTACTTACATCAGCTTTCAATGCGATGGCCTTGCTACCAAAAGACCTGATCTTATCTGCTACCGCCTCGGCGGATGCGGGATCAACTACATAATTAACGACAACATTCGCTCCTGCGTCTCCTAATCCAATAGCAATGGCTTCACCGATTCCTGAATTAGCTCCTGTAACAAGGGCCGATTGATTTTTTAAGGAATATGATACCATTAGCTATTTCTTGTAGGGTTATTTTAATTTGTTAGACCTGCAAACCTATTATATCCGCCGGTTACCTGGCGACCGTCTATCTGGCTTAGTAATAATTGTAATAACTCGTTATAATAACGAGCCTGGTTTTCATAAAGATCATTTTCTCCAAGTATCAGATCCTGGTTATCTGCTACACCATTTACAAAAGCCTCCTGGAGTAAATAAATATTATTTTCTGCCAGTCTTAAATTTAGTTCAGCATATATGAATCTTTCCTTCGAATTTTTTACCTGGAAAAAAACAGTTTGCTTTTCATTTTCAAACTGATTTGTAAACTGGTCAAAATAATTTCGGACCTGGGAGGCCTGTAACTTTTTTTGTTCAACGGCCCTGTTCACGTCCATGCCATTAAATATAGGTACAAAAAGATTTACACCGATGTATGAATACGGTTTCCATCTTTCGCCCTGAAAAATTTTCCCAACATTGTTGGCAGCAGGCGTAAAACCCAGTGCTCCATCGGCGCCGATGCTGATTTGCTTTCGTGATCGCTCCAGTTTGATTGATTCATCCGCCATTGCAATTTGAGTTTTCAGGATCTGGCTTTCTATTCGTTTTGCAGGATTACCCAATAAGAGTTCCGTCATTATGGGATCAGTTGCCCTTACAATTTCCGGTATAGAAAATGAGTCGGTAAGTATCATACTATCTTTCTCCAGGTAATTCATCTGGAACTGCAGTCCAAGCATTGCTTCTGCATAGCTGTTGCGAACGTTTGCCAATTCACTGCGCATCCGGTTGCCAGTAACTTCTACCCGATTCACCTCTATTTTTATACCGGCACCTTCTTTGAATTTTATACGGGTAAGTTCTATCAAAGTATCAATACGTATGATATTTTGTTCAAGAAAAGTTGCCTGCACTTCAAGCAATTTGCATGCACTATAGGCCTTAAAAATCCCGGTCACCAGGTTAATTTTAAAATCCGCTATTTCCTGTTGTTGCAGTATTCTATTTTGTGAAGCAATATTATAAGTATTACGGTAAGAAGGATCAAAAATCAGTTGGTTCACACTTAATGTGGGGAACCAGGAATTATTATAGCCCGTTGGGATAGCATATGGGTCTCCCGGAGGCACAGTTGAAGGAGCCAGCGCTGTCCCTCCTTCAACAAGCAGGTTCCTTTTACTGATATAATACTGAAATGCAGCTCCGAAATTTACTCGCGGATTATAGAGCCCGGTCACTCTTTTAATGTCCAGGTTACTGATAGCAGTATCGGTAGATGATGCCTGCAGCAATGGATTATGCGCAAAAGCGTATTGCACACATTCCTCCGCCGAAAAAAATTTCTGTGCATACAGTATCTGAGAACAGCATAAAAATAATATCACCAACAATGAATTAGGTTTTTGGTGATAAAGCTTTTGCATTTTCATTCGTTTTATTTTTGAACGTAAAAAAATCAATAAGCATCCGGTAATTCTGCAATACCCATAGAACAAAAATTACAGCGATCAAGACAAAACATACGATAACGGCGACCTGGAACACCTGGCTCATACTTTTAAAAAAAGCCTGCAATTTTATCATTCCTGTCATACCGTTTACCGCTGCCTGGTAAGCTGCATCTGGATCGTAACCCTTACTTGCATAAAATGATTGCAACGCATTAAATCTTTCTATGAATGGTGCATTTGAAGGATCTGCATACCGGAGCATCGAATTAAAGTTTCTTACTCTTCCAAAATCCAGGATGCGACCAATATCCACGGCAGTAATGGCGATGCCCATCAAAAAAGCAACAGATCTGAAATTGGCAACTTTGCCTGCCTGGTTGGGAGGTACTGCTTTTATGGCAATTACTATTACCGATAGTGCAACCATACCGGCACCCGTCATTCCAACAAGGGACGGAGAAACGATATTATTGAAACTAAATTCAGTATTCAGTTTTGAAAATTCATAAGCCGTAAAAGCTATGCAAAACAGCCCTGTTATCATTATCCAATAAGCACTGATTTTTTTTACTATCAGGATAAAGGTGACCACCAGGGAAATAAAAATTATAAGTGCGAGGAAATTAATAAAATGAAAAATATCTTTCATTGGCATTTGTAAAATACCTCCCAGCATTTTAGCCAGCATGGTTAGTGTAAATACAAATAGAGAACCGCTGAGAAAAGAAATAATTATGGTGATGGAAAAGGCGGGATATTGCAACAACCGGGTATCGAACAATGGTTTTTTATGTATAGCTCCACGGATCAACAATAATGCAGCTGAAATGAGAATAACGATCAACGATACCAGGATCTTTGGATGGCTGATACCCTGGTATTGCTGGCGGTACATGAAGGCAAACAAAATTGCAATAATTAATATTGAAAAAGGGATCAGGCTTATCCAATCTTCTTCTATTTCCTGTTTTTTTTCCGACACAGGTACAAAAAAGAAAGCCGCAATTATCACGAACAGTAATACGGGCAAACCCAGGTAGTAATTAAATTGCCATCCGAAATCCTCATTGAATGCACTGTTGGCAAGCATACTCACACTTAGTCCTGCAATATTGGCTGCAACCGTGAACAAGGCGCCGATCATCTTTTCCTTCCCCGCATATGTAGCCAGGAAAAGTTGCGTCGCTACTGCAAGCATAAATCCATTAGCAATACCGGCAGCGATGCGTGAAGTAAGCAGGGTGGTAAAATCTTTAGCAGTAAAAGAAAATATGGTAGCTATAAGAAAGAACAAAGCTGCGCCGAGAAAAAGCCACCTGTTGCCCAGCCATTTTATAAACACCAGGCCCGCGATCCCGGTAATGATAGTGCCTGCATGAAATCCCCTTAACAACCAATTAGCATCCTGGAAACTTACTCCGAAATAGCCTTGTACATAAGCAAAAGATACGCTTTGGCCCAGGTAGTTGAAAGAACACATGAGTAAAACAAAGAAAAAATAAACCCGAACCCAGAATTTGTCTGTTACCAATCGCATGTGATGAATTATTGAGTTACCACAATACTAAATCCCGGTCTCAATAATTGCCGGGCACGGGCAGAATCTTCAAAACGAATTCTTACAGGTATGCGTTGAATGACTTTCACATAATTGCCTGTAGCATTATCCGGTGGAAGTAATGCGAATTTGGAACCGGTTGCACCACCAATGGTTTCTACTATTCCTGTAAAAGTTTCTTTTGGATATGCATCGGCGGTCATTTTTACTTTTTTCCCAACAGGGAAAGCGGCCAGCTGGGTTTCTTTGAAATTAGCAGTTACCCAAATGTCCTGGGACTGTACAACAGAAAACAGTTGCGTGCCGGTTCTCACCATTTGACCTATCTGAATTTTTCTTTTTGAAATTATACCGCTTACCGGTGCTCTTACAGTTGCATATTTTAGATCCTGCC
>CBFGXP010000106.1:0-13116 GCA_965652775.1 uncultured bacterium | reverse complement strand
AAATTGTTAAACATCTATCAACATTGCACTTATCCACAGTTGTTTGGAATGATGTTTGGCACACGTAAGAAATAATTTGAATTTTACAACGTTAAGTCACCATCGGTTTTAAAGGACAATTAATATGAAGAATCGGAGCATCGCTTTAGTAGCCACTGTGTTTTCAGTTTTTTCCCTCCATGCACAGCAAACCCGCATTTTTACAGACCCTCAGGAAAAATTCAAAGAAGCAAAGGAGTATTATCAAAAGGATCAATACAGCCTTGCCTACCCGTTGTTTAAGGAGTTACAGCAGGCATTAAGAGAAACGGACCTGGTCAATGACCCGATAATGGTCCAGGAGATCAATTATTACACGACCGTGATGTCATTAAAACAAAACGAGGACAGGGCAGAGGCTAAGGCAATCAATTACATCGAGCTCGAAAAAAATAATCCCAGGGTGCAGCAAATGAATTTTCACCTTGGCGAATTTTATTATCGTGAGCAAAAATTTGCCGATGCAGTGAAGTATTATGAGGAAGCTGGCATTGCCAATCTCAGCAATCGTGAGATAGCTGACATGAAATTTCACCAGGGCTACTCATATTTTACGTTGCAAAAATTCAACCAGGCAAAACCACTCTTCAATGCTATAAGACAAATAAAAGAAGATCCCAACTATATTGATGCGAATTATTATTATGGCTTTCTTGCGTTTCGCGACCGCAGTTATAACGATGCACTTGAAAGTTTCAAAATAGTGGAGAATGAAAAAACATATGCTTCGGTTGTACCATATTATATAGCACAGATCTATTATATCCAGGGAAAAAAAGAAGAAGCGATCGCTTATGCTGAGAAAAAAATAAAGGGTGGCAATTCACAGTATTACGACCGCGAAATGAAATTGATGCTTGGCCATGGTTATTTTGAAAGAAAAGAATTCGATAAAGGTTTGCCATACCTTGAAGAATACGTTCAGAAAGCCGATAAAGTAACAAGAGAGAATTTGTATGAGTTGTCATATAGTTATTATATAGCAGGCCAGTATCCAAAGGCAATAAGTGGTTTTAAACAATTGAGCGGTAAAGATGATTCACTGAGCCAGCATGCAATGTACCTGCTGGGGGATTCCTATTTGAAAGTGGGGGAAAAAGCAAATGCAAGGAATGCATTTTTGTTTTGCGCTTCTAATAGCAGCAATAAAACTCAAAAAGAGATCTCAAAATTCCAGTATGCAAAACTTTCTTATGAGCTGGGTTACCAGGATGAAGCCCTGAATAGCTTAAGTTCTTTTCTCGCAGATTATCCTAACTCAACATACAACACTGAAGCAAGAGACCTGATGGTAATGGTGCTCGCCAATACAAATAATTATAAAGATGCATTGGCGTTAATGGAGGGGCTTAAAAACCCGTCTGAAACCTCGAAGAAAACCTATCCACGAATTTTATTTGGAAGGGCCGCTGAACTGATCAACGATGGAAGATTACAGGAAGCTGATGCATTGCTTGATAAAGCAATGAAAGATCCAAATAACGCTGCTGTGCTTCCATTGATAAACTTCTGGAAAGGAGAGATCGCCTATCGCACGGACAAATTAGATAATGCAATTAAACATTATAATGCTTATCTGGATGCAGGTGCACCGGCAGCAGGAGAAGCAAATGCTAATTCGATTCGCTACAACCTTGGTTATAGTTATTTGAGAAAAGAAAATTATCCTGCAGCATTGAAATTTTTTGAGCAGGTTGGAAAAAATCCTGCTTTAAATTCTGATGCACTTACGCAGGACGCTTATATACGCAGTGCCGATTGTTATTTTATGAGCCGGGATTATAGCCGTGCAAAAGCGATGTATGATAATGTAATCAAGCTTTCATGGCCGGCAGAAGATTATGCTACTTTCCAGGTTGCCATGATCGCTGGTGTAAGAAGCTCGAATGAAAAGATAAGCCTGATGAATACGATGGCAAGAAAGTTTCCAACTTCAAGTCTCGTGGGCGATGCTAACATGGAAATTGCCAACGCGTATCTTGCTGATGAACGCTTCCGTGAAGCGATCGCTCCATTAAATAATGTCCTTAAGCTTGCCACAAATAATAGCTTGAAACCCCAGGCACAGTTAAAACTTGCTATTGCAAATTATAATCTGAATAATAACCGTGAAGCACTAGCTCAGTACAAAAATCTTGTTCAAACCTATCCTAATTCCCCGGAAGCCGGGGAAGCATTGGAAAATATCAAGAGTATTTATGTGGAAGATGGAAAACCGGATGAGTATGCCGGCTATATGCGCCAACTGGGAAGACCGCTGGATGTAAGCACTGAAGATTCGCTTTCATGGTCGGTTGCCCTCACACAGTATGAAAGTGGTAATACAAATGCAGCCTTAACTGCATTTAATAATTATGTGCAGCGTTTTCCGCGTGGAGCATATTCTTTGGATGCTAATTTTTACCGGGGAGAAATTTATTATGAAAAAAAAGATTGGAATAATTCATTGAGCGGGTATAATGCGGTTGCTGAAAAAGCTCCCAATCGTTTTGCCGAGAAGGCTATCCTCCAGGCTGCGAGGATCTATTTCTTTGAACAAAAAAATTATACGCAGGCAGAAAGCTATTACGCTCAATTAAAACAAATTGCTTCGGGCCAGGAAAGCAGGCTGGAGGCAATGCGTGGACTTCTTCGTTCCCAATATCAATTACAGAAATGGGACCAGGCAGTAGAGAATGCCAATGAATTGGTAACATTAAAAGGAAGCAGCAGCGATGATAAAGCGCTTGCCAATATGGCCATCGCAAAATCTTACCAGGTGAATGGACAATATGATCTGGCGATCGCAAACTATAAATCAGTAGTTGCGTTGAATAAAGCCGCACTGGCAGCAGAAGCCCGGTATGAAATTGCTAACAGCTGGTTTGCCCTCAATAAACTAAGTGATGCAGAAAAAACTGCGTTTGAAGTGATCAATAAATCGGGGTCATATGATTATTGGGTCACAAAATCATACATTCTTCTTGGGGACATTTATTTCCGGCAAAAGGATTATTTCAATGCGAAAGCCACTTTTCAAAGTATAGTTGATAATTCCATAGTACCTGAATTTAAAAAAGAAGCGCAGGAAAAATTAAACAGGGTAGTGGATGAAGAAGGTAAAAGCAGTAAAGTAGGTAACAATTAATCAAAAAAAAATTAATAATTAATAGTTATTAATTAATAATAATGAAGAGAAAAACAAATATGAAAGCCATCATAGTATTGGGATTTGGAATTTTTTCATTTGGAATTTCCTTTTCGCAAGACACCACGAAGAAAAAAGGAACTGTTGATATTACTTCAGCTTTCAAGCCAGTATTGAAAGAGTCAGCAAAAATAAATTTTAACGCTTCGCCGGCAGTGAATGATACTACAAAACCAAGATTGAACTACGATATTCCCAATCAGAATTTATTACTTGGATATGCACCTGGCAGTCTTCGTCCATTGGCGCTCGATATCGATTCCGGTGGCTTCTGGGATCTTAACAGCTATATAAAGGCAGGTTTCGGAAGTTTAAAAACGCCTTTTGTACAGGCTGGGATCTCTTTTGGAGATGGAAAAACTGCGGGACTAAATATTTTTGCAAAACATATTTCTTCCTCGGGAAAGATCCTTTACCAGGATTATCGGAATACGAATGTTGACCTCAAAGGTTTTTTTCAAACAAGTAAAAGTCTTGAATGGAAAGCCCAGCTGGGAATGCGCCAGGATCGCTATTATAAGTATGGTCTCGATCCAACAGTATTATCGATCCCTCCAAAAGATTCACTTGAACAAAGTTTTCAAACGTGGAAAGGCGGTATAGGCTTTCATAACATTAAGCCTACGCAATTTGGACTTTCTTATTCGCCGGAAATACTTATCAATGTATTTAATGATGAAAGAAAGAATAGCGAAAGCAATACTTATATAAATCTTCCATTACAGAAAGAGGTGGGTAAGGTATTTAGTGTAGCACTTGGTGCGACATTTGACCTGACAAGGTATAAGCCGAATAGTAAGTCAGCAATCGATAATACTTTTTATTCTATCAGCCCGTCAATTCTTTTTAAGACTCCCAACGTCAATGCGCAGGCAGGTATACGCCCATCCTGGGATAATAAGACATTTAAGATGTTTCCTAATATGCTGATTGAAGCAAGTACGGGAGATAAGCGATTCACTTTCCAGGCAGGTTTTACGGGTTATATCAGGCGAACATCGTATCAATATTTAGCTTCTGTTAATCCTTATATAGACGCGCCATCGGATCTGAAGAATACATGGGTGATGGAAAGATTTGCAGGGTTCAAAGGTTCATTAGGCGATCATTTTATTTACAATGCAAAACTTGCGTATAATAAATATAAGAATCAGCCACTTTTTGTCAATGATAATCCAACCCTCAATATTTATGACAACACTTTCAGAGTGATATATGAACCTGAAATGAACGCTATTCATTTTGGTGGTGAAATTGGTTATGTTGAACAAGAAAAGTTTTCAGTGCTGGCAAGTATAAATCTGAATAAATACGTCGATATAGAAGAGAATGACAAGGCATATGGATTGGTTCCTTTTGATATGAAAGGTTCGGCAAGGGTACAGGTAATAAAAGACCTGTGGTTAAAGACCGATGTGTTTCTATGGGATGGGGCACAATATAAAACGCCGTTGGGTAGTTCAGCACAATTAGATGGTTCATTTGACCTGAATGCCGGGCTTGAATTCCGGATTACAAAGAACCTTAATCTTTGGACCCAGTTCAACAATATATTTAACAGGGAGTATGAGCCCTGGAAGTTATACAGATCTTATGGGTTTAATTTCCTCGGGGGCATTATCTTCGCATTCGATCAGAAATCGAAGTAATGCAGGACACTTTATACGAATTCCTTGTAATAAATAAAAGATTGAGTTTGCCGGGGATCGGCACTATAAGCCTGAGACAAAACCCGTCTCAGCTTGACTTTACCAATAAACAGTTTAGTTCTCCTTCATTTTATTTTATTCTTGATCATGAAAATGATAAGCCTTCAAAAAAAGTCTTTGAATGGCTTTCCTCTTCTCTTGGAATTTCAGAATCGGATGCGATAAAATCTGTGAATGAATTTTCATCTTCCTTAAGAAATAGAATTGCGGAAGCTGGCGAAGTGAATTGGAAAGACATTGGTATACTGAAAAAAGATAATAACGGCAGCCTTAAACTCGATGCTTTCCCGATAACATTTAAAACAGAGCAACCCGTACATGCGGAAAAGGTGATCCGTGAAAAATTCGAGCATACAGTACTTGTGGGCGAACAGGAAAAATCTTCTGTAGAAATGGTAGAATATCTGACAGGGGATGCACCAAAAAGAAACTATACATGGATAGTTGCGGTTGTACTAACGATTCTGGCGGTTATGTTTATCGGGTGGTATTTTTCTGAAAAAGGTTTCAATCCATCTTCTGCAGGAAATAAATCGGTGATTAAATCAAATTAAGGCTCACGTCTTTTATTAATGAGTACTCAAATCCTTTACACACTATGTCCTGTTTGCGGCTCAGCGGGTATTTCAAAAGTTTTTAAAGTAAAGGATAATACAGCAAGCCATGAATATTTTGATATTTATCATTGCAGTAATTGCCAGGTGCGTTTTACCCAGAATCCCCCTTCTGAAGCGTCGATTGCGGAATACTACAGATCTGAGAATTACATTTCACATACTGATACTTCAAAGGGTTTGATTAACCGCCTGTATCAAATTGTAAGAAACATTTCAATCAACCAAAAGAAAAAGCTCATTGAAAAATTTACAGGATTGACCCATGGTAATCTGCTTGATGTAGGAAGTGGTACGGGCTATTTTGCGGCAGCTATGCAGAAAGCAGGGTGGGAAATAACCGGACTTGAGCCTGACGAGGGCGCACGGACTGTAGCGGCCCAACAGCACTCTTTAAGGCTACTGGCAGGTGAGGAGCTATTTAATTTACCTGCAAATAAATTTGATGCGATTACTCTCTGGCATGTGCTGGAGCATGTACATGATGTAAAAAAATATATTGCAACATTTAAAGGGCTATTGTCAGCTAGAGGAAAATTGTTTATTGCTGTCCCTAACTATAGGAGTTATGATGCGATGAGTTATGGACCGAATTGGGCTGGCTATGATGTGCCGCGGCATCTTTATCATTTTACTCCGCAAACAATGCAATGGTTAATGAAAGAATCAGGTTTAAAGATCAGTTCAATAAAACCCATGTGGTTTGATAGCTTTTATGTTAGCCTGCTAAGCAGTAAATATAAAAATGGAAACCCCAATTGGGTCGGTGCATTCTGGACAGGGCTGGTTTCAAACTTAAAAGCAATGAGCGACGTGAAAAAGTGCAGCTCAGTGATCTATATAATTTCTAAATAAAATTATTGTCCAAGTTGTATCTCGTACATTTCAGGCCAAAGCTTACCGGTTACATAAATTTTCTTCGTTGTGTCGTTATAAGCGATCCCGTTTGGATAATCGGCATCGGCTTTTGCTCCCTGTACCCGTTTCCACATATCGGTCACATCGTATTTTGCCACCACCCTTCCTGCGGCCGGATCGATTTTTAAAATATAAGGGTAAGTATACTGGTTAGCGTATACAAACCCATCAATATATTCAAGTTCATTCAGATTAAATGTATAACTATTGCCTTCCATGATAGAACTCTTACTTAATAATTTGAAAGTAGATGGATCATAATAGTAAAGTATACCGCTACCGTCACTTACAATTAATTTTTGACCATCATTTGTCATGCCCCAACCTTCAGTCGCTATATCATATTCTTTTACCTTTTTAAAATCCTTTAGTGTATATACGAATACTTTATGCTCCTTCCAGGTCAATTGATAAATCGTATCTCTTAAGATCGTTATGCCTTCGCCAAAATATTTCTCTGACAGGGAAATTGTATTTATTGGCTTGCCGGTTTCTAAATCGATTTTCATCAACCTGGATTTACCAGTATAACTGGGGTCGCCGGTACCTTCATATAATTCCCCTTTGTAAAATGTGAGTCCTTGCGTGTAGAAACTCGTATCATGTGGAAATACCTGGACTATAGCATGACCTAAAACAGGAGCGGGTGGCGTGGTATTGATTGGTGGCGGATCTGTTTTTGGATCTTTCGGTTTACAAGATGCAATCCAAAGAGTAGAAGTGGAAAGAAGAAAAAATACGATAATGGGAAATATGATTTTTGTTTTCATGTAACTGATTTCTCTTTGTTGAAATTGATTCAGTAAATGTACGATTCCGGAAAGATTTTGAATAGCAAACTTGTATTTTAAAATGTTAATGAATTATATTTGAGATCAAATTACCTGCTCACCTTATTCGCCTGATTATTCCATCTGACTTTAGAGGTTAATTCAATTCGTATCCTTCTGATAGCCGCCCTTTTTATCTCCGTATCCCTGGAATCCCACATTTATAAGCTTGTTTATCTAATATTATTATGGCTAAGTACCTGGGATTATTATTTTTTATTAGCATCGGCTATCAATCTTTTTCTCAACTGAAATGCAGCATGGAGGAATATGTAAAGAAACAATTGGATGAAAACGTTTCATTAAAGAGCCAGCTTGCAGAGATTGATGAGTTTAGCCGTGAAAGAATGAGTGTTTCGAACAATTCACAAAGGATAAATCGAATCCCGGAAATAATAACGGTCCCTGTTGTTGTACATATCCTTTACCGTACCCCTGATCAAAATACTGACAAGGCGGTTATTGATATGATCATTGCCGCCCTTAACAGGGATTTCGCCCGAAAAAATTCTGATACAGTAAATACACCCGCAGCCTTTAAACCGATTGCAACAGACATGGGCTTTGAATTTAAGCTGGCAACCATGGACCCCCGCGGAGTAAGCACAACTGGAATTGTAAGAAAGTATACACCCATTACCTATTGGATGTCTGATGATAAAATGAAATTCAGCTCATCTTATGGCAGCGATGCGTGGGATTCAAAAAGCTATCTTAATATTTGGATTTGTAATATGCTCGATGTATTAGGATACAGCACTTTTCCTGGAATGGATGCTAAAAAGGATGGAGTTGTACTATCCCATGAGGATATTCGTAATCCCCGCGGCACATCCCCATCAAAAAATGACTTCAGAACGGTTGTGCATGAGGTCGGCCACTGGCTCAACCTTTATCATATTTGGGGCGAAGGTTATTGTGGCGATGATAAAATTGATGACACACCCAAGCAAAGTACCTATACACCTGGTTGTCCGGGTGGGGTAAGGGTTTCATGCAGTAATAACCTTCCTGGCGATATGTACATGAATTATATGGACTTTACTGACGATGTCTGTATGAATATGTTCACAAAGGGTCAAAGAAGAAGAGCGAGAATAATATTTGAGCAGGGTGGTCCGAGAAATTCCATTCTCTATTCAAAAGGATTGAATATTTCCAAGATAGAATCACCGGCGTTACCCGATTTTTATCCTAAGTGGTTGCAAGCAAAAGTTTATCCCAATCCAGCTACATCGGTAATTAACCTGTATTTTGAATATGATGCAAGATGGATCGGAAGAGAAATGCAGATACTTGACATCAGCGGGAAAACTGTTATGACAAGGATCATTAACTCAGAGATCCAAAAAATAGACGTTAGTCGGTTAAGCCCCGGCGTTTACTTTATCCGTGCAGAAAAAGAAGTAGAAAAGTTTCATGCAAAATTTGTTAAGCTCTAGAACACCAACCAATACTAACTGCGAGAAGAGGGCTATCGTAAGATAGCCCTTTTTAGAACCACGATTAATTGGATTAAAAATGATTATGAGGAAAATGGGAAATATACCAATTACAATATTTGCAAAACAAAAAAAGATCATGAGTATCCTCATAATCTTTCAAAATCATTTTCTAAATCGTGGTTCTATATATGTATCGCCTCGCCGTAAGCAACTTCGATCGCATCTTTTACACTTTCACTGATCGTTGGATGCGGATGAATACTATTTAATACTTCCTGGTAAGTTGTTTCCAATTTTCTTGCAGTTACAGTTTGTATAATTATTTCAGTAACATTATAGCCTATCATGTGTGTTCCCAGCCACTCGCCATATTTGGCATCGAAGATCACTTTAATAAATCCTTCAGGGTGCCCCGCGGCTGAAGCTTTTCCGCTCGCACTTAATGGGAATTTTCCAACCTTGACTTCATAACCTGCGTCTTTCGCTTGCTTTTCAGTATAGCCGACAGATGCAATTTCAGGATAGCAATAAGTACAGCCAGGAACATTGTTATAATCAATAGGCTCAGGTTTGTGATTATATTTCTTTTCATTAAAACCAATATTCTCAACACAGATAATTCCTTCTTTGCTGGCAACGTGGGCAAGGGCCTGGCCTGGAACACAATCACCAATTGCATACACACCAGTGACATTGGTTTGATAAAATTTATCAACCATTATTTTACCCTTTTCCGTTTTTATCCCGAGCTCTTCCAGGCCAATTCCCTCAATATTTGCAGAAACGCCAACCGCACTTAATAAAATATCTGCTTCAAGCGTCACTTCGCCATCGGCAGTTTTCACTTTTGCTTTTACACCTGCGCCCGAGGTATCAACCGCCGTTACTTCACTGCTTGTCATAATTGCAATACCATTCTTCTTAAAATTCTTTTCCAGTTCTTTTGAAACTTCCTCATCTTCTACTGGTACAACTCGTGGCAAAAATTCCACTATGGTCACCTTAGTTCCGAGACTGTTATAGAAATATCCAAACTCGACACCAATAGCACCACTGCCAACAACGATCATTGATTTTGGAAGTTGTGGTAAAACCATCGCTTCACGATATCCAACAATTTTTTTGCCATCAAATTTCATGGAGGGGAGTTCACGGCTTCTGCCTCCCGTTGCAAGAATTATATATTTGGCTTCGACATCTTTTTTACTTCCATCCTGTGCAGTTACTTCGATCTTTCCTTTGGCTTTTAATTTTCCGAAGCCCATATGAACATCGATCTTGTTTTTCTTCATCAGGAACTGTACCCCACGGCTCATTTTATCAGCAACACTACGGCTACGTTTTATAATAGCTTCAAAATTTGGAGTACCACTGGCTTCAATACCGAAATCCTTAGCATGCTTTATATCCTCCAAAACCTGGGCAGTTTTAAGCAGTGCCTTTGTTGGAATGCAACCCCAGTTAAGACATATTCCACCGAGGCTTTCCTTTTCAATAATCGCTGTTTTAAAACCCAATTGCGCTGCCCTGATTGCAGCAACATAACCGCCGGGTCCGCTGCCGAGTACTACTACGTCATAAGCCATATCTGAATATTAAATAGTTGATAAATTAATGAGCAGCGAAGGTATTTGAAAACATGCAATTGGTCAAAAGCTCCAATGTTGATGGTTCGTCTGCTTATAGAACCATTTAAATAAAAAGTCACTTAACTTATAAGGGCTTTGATAATTTAGCGCCTAACCAATTTCAATGCGTTTATTTTTTACCCTCATCGCTGTAAACTTTTGCTGGATCTCATCTCTTAGTCAGCCTGCGAATGATAAGCAGATACTGGTAAAAGTTTTGACTGATAACCAATCTTTTCTTCACAACGCTACAGTAATTCTATTAACCCAGGACTCATCGGTAATTAAAAGTTCATTTTCTGATGCCTCAGGTGCAGCGCTTTTCAATGGCCTTGCCGCAGGCAATTATATTATTCGTGTCCGGTTGCTTGGCTTTAAGGATCATATTTCTTCTTTATTAGACCTCACATCAAAAAATGAACATATTGATACGGTAATAATGATGCCCGAACAAAAAGTTTTACAGGAAGTGACTGTAACATCAAAAAAGCCATTAATTCAGTTTTTGCCGGATAAAACAGTTATAAATGTAGAAGCGAGTATTACTAATGCAGGTACTACGGTTATGGAAGTTCTTGAAAAATCACCGGGTATTACTATCGGTAGAGATGGTACAATTAATATGAAAGGCAAACCACAGGTAATGGTCTTAATTGATGGAAAACAGACGCAGTTGAGCGGGTCAGAGTTACAGGCTTTTCTTTCCGGCATAAGTTCTTCGCAAATAGAAACAATTGAGTTAATTGATAACCCCGGTGCAAAGTATGATGCTGCCGGAAATGCGGGTATTATTAATATTAAGACCAAAACGATAAAACAGCGGGGCTTTAATGGCTCGCTTAGCTTAAGCGCAGGCCAGGGATTCTATTCCAAAAGTAATAACAGCCTTAACCTCAATTATCGAAATGGAAAATTTAATGTGTTTACTAATTATGGAGTTAGACTTGGATATGAAAAAATGAACTTGTATGCGCTGCGTAAATATTTTGATACTAATGGTAACGATTCGCTTTTATTAGACCAGCCAAACTTCACCAAAACGAAAATAACTTCACACAACTTAAAAACAGGACTAGATTTTTTTGCAGGCAAAAAAACAACACTGGGTGCAGTTTTTACAGGAAATCTAACTGACCGTAACATTAGCAGCGAAAGCTCGATTGACTGGATGTCCCCATCATATGTGATCGATTCAACCATTAATACATGGGGCACCAGAAATATCCATTTTGAACGGGCGGGTATCAATTTGAATATAAGGCATAATATTGATAACAATACGGAACTATTTGCCGATGTTGACTTTATTAAATTTGATATTACCGGGGACCAGTATTTTCAAACTCAATTAGACGCTCCGGGCAGTACAGTGGTCGCGACAAAGGGTGTTCTTCCATCTACGCTGAATATTTTTACAGCGAAACTTGATTATACGAAACGTGTCAGGAATGTGTTGTGGGAAGGAGGAGTAAAAACTGCCAGAACAAATACAGATAATCTGACTCAATATTATTTTTATGATGGGAACACCTGGCAGGATGACCTGAGCAGGAGCAATCATTTTTTGTATGATGAAAGAATACATTCTGCATATGGCAGCATGGATGTAGAAAAAGGGAAGTGGCATTGGCGGGCTGGCTTGCGTTATGAGCTTACCAACTATAAGGCAAATCAATTAGGTAATACAGTTATTAAAGATTCTGCGTTCCAAAAAAATTACGGTAGTTTATTTCCTTCCGGGTTTGCTTCCTATATTATCGATTCGAATAATAGCATTACGCTTCGATTTGGCAGAAGAATAGACAGGCCTCAATTTCAACACCTGAATCCATTCCTGGTGACGCTCAATAAATATACTTTTGAAGGAGGTAATCCTTTCATAAAACCTCAATATACATGGAACATTGAAATGATACATACCTATAAGCAAATTTTATCGACAGCGGTATCTTATAGTTATCTGAATGATTATTTCTCGCAGATCTTTGTGATTGATTCTAACAGCAGCAACGTAAACAAAAACGTTATTATTTATACAAGAGGCAATGTTGGCACATTTCATAATATTGGGCTTAATGCTAGTTTACAATTACCCATTACAAAGTGGTGGAGCCTCACCAGTACAGCCGTCTACAATCATAAAATTATCAAGGGTGTTGTATGGACGCCGATAAAAGTCGCTGTTCACCAGCTTAATTTTAGTCTCAACAATCAATTCCGGTTCAAAAATGGATGGGCAGCGGAGATAAGTGGATATTATTTGACAAATAGCCAGATCGATCTGCAGGAATCGTTAACACCACAGGGAGAATTGGGAGCTGGCATTTCAAAACAAATTTTGAAAACCCAAGGAACTCTAAGACTGAATATCCGTGACATGTTTTATACGCAGAATTACTCCGGGTACTCAAAATTTCAGAATTCTGATGAACCTTTTGAAGTAAAATGGGACTCAAGGGTGGTAAGACTCACCTTTAACTGGCGGTTTGGAAAAACTATGAAAGCAATAAAGCGGTCAGGGGGCAGCTCGGATGATGAAACCAACAGGGTTGGTAATTAGGACTACTTGACGTTGAGAGTCATGGGGTAAGCGGGAGCATCCATTTTCAACATATGGGTAAAAAAATCTCTTTAATGATCTAAAATACTCCGATGATTCCCCTACCTTTGCCGTCCTAAATTTTTGTTCAATATGGCTAGAGTATGTCAGGTTACAGGTAAGGTTCCGGTTACAGGGAACAATGTT
>CBFGXP010000105.1:0-13245 GCA_965652775.1 uncultured bacterium | reverse complement strand
GGATCAATTTGAATCTACCATTCGGTCTTATATGACTTTGTTTATGAGCGGGTATCAGTATACCCTCCCCGGTGTGGAGACGGGATGATTTGCCATCAATATCAATGATCGCACTACCATCAATTATTTGTGCATACGTATCAAAAGGAGAAGTTTTTTCATTAAGCCCCTCACCACTTGCAAATGATAAGGCATTTATTGAGCCTGTTGTTTTTTTCATAATTGATTTGCTAACAACAGCGTTATGTTCATATTCTATCAATTCAACGATTATATGAGCTTTTCCTTTTTCAATTTCACCATCTTTATTTGGTAATTTTTCAAGTTCCTTGGTATCCATGATTTTAATTTGATAGTATGAGGCAGCCGGATTCATAACATTTTTCCCCGGCTGATCAAATGTTTCTCAGGCCATACAAACAATAGGAGCAAGCCTTTTATTCCGGCTTACAGCGTGTTGATTAATTTTTAAATTTCTTCTTCGGGCAATTAACTTACTTTTTTCGAATAACAAAATGAATCTTGTTCCCTCACCTATCATCGATTCTACTTTTACACCTATTTGATTTGAAAGAAGAATATCTTTTGTTGCCGCCAATCCAACTCCCAGGCCACCGGGCTTGTTGGTAAAATAGGGATTGAATATAAATGGCAAATTCTCTTTACTTATTCCGCAGCCATTGTCCTGGATTGATATGGCGTGTCTGCCCCTGATTAATTTGGTAAAAAGTTTTAGTTCCCCATCCTTTGAAGGCATAGCGTCAATGGCATTGATAACAATATTTGTTAAGGCGATTTTTATTTTGGGTTTATCCATTTTTACTTTGAGGTCATAAGGAGCATACTTTTTCTTAACGACAACGTTTTTAAGGGTCAGCCTGTCCTTTGCCAGCTCGATCACTTCGTCAAGTAACTGATGAATAGAATGCTTCTCTGTTTTTATTTCATCCTTTCGTTGCTCCTTCACAAGGTCGTTTATCAGGTCATTGATCCGTGCGGAGCTGCGTTTAATAATATCCATATATAACCTGTCGCCATCATCCAATACTTTGGATTCAAGTAAATGAACGGTTAACATGATATTAGTCAGTGGATTTCTTAATTCATGAACAATAACAGAACTCAATGGGATAGCGGGATCATTCCAGGCTGACTGTGTTGTCCTTTTTCGGGGGGAAATTGTGAGTGAATTCATTTTGAAGGGAGTTTAGTGAAGGCTTAGCAAGGTAACTCCGCTTACACCCAGTGGCTGTTATATGGTTCTATCGAATTGTTACATAATTCACACATTCCAGGCAACCACTGACGGTAGGCTGACAATCGGATTCGGTCCGCCAATTGTTTTCGTAATATAACTTTCGGTGCTGCCGGAATTGATGGAGCAACGTTAGCTTACCGACCACTCTGTGAAGTACAACAAATTCATTTTGGCAACATCAAAAAACACCTACCAGCTCAACCTCAAAGACAAGTATGGAGTTAGCAGGAATGACCACATTTCCTGAACCATCCCTGATTTCCTGGCTGCCATATGCCAGCGACGGAGGACAATACAATTTAATTTTTCCACCTGGCTTGATCAACGGAATGCCTTTTTTCCATGCTTCAATCAACCCATTCAACTGGAAACTAACCGGCGCAGTCGACTGATCAAAAACATTTCCATTAGTTAATTGTCCTTTATATTTTACACTTACACTGGAACAAATAGTAGGTGCAGTACCTGAACCAGCAGCATCGATGGAATAATACATGCCACTGCAATGTTTGGTGGCAGTAATTGCAGCTGAAGCCAGGTATGATTCCAGTTGGGCGACTTCTGCAGCAGGAGCAGCTATCGCACAGGCATCATATTTACAAGCATCATTTTCCTTGGAACAAGAAGATAATAAGATCACAGAGTAAAGAATGACAAAAGTCCGCTTCATTAATTTTAAATTTCGGCAAATATATGGGATGGAAAGCAGAAGAATTCGTTAACAAACTCAGGGATCACGCAAGTTAAAAACTGTATAAAACAACAACCTTTAATAAGATTTCCTGGAGCTAAAGTATCAAAGAATGTCAAAGTATGCATTCAGCCTTTTCACCCTGAAACAAAATTATTTTTTCCCTATCATCATGATCACTTTTTCCAGCGCTGTATTAAACTCAGCAGGTTTTTCGATCATTGGATAATGACCAGTGCCGTGCACATAAACGACTTCGGCAGACGCCTTACAATATTTCTGCAATGAATCAATTTGAGTTGAGTCTGAATCGCTATTCACAAGGTATAGCGTGTGTTTCAATTGTTGCATCATATCTCTTTCCTTTTGGGAAATATCAACTAACGAACGCAATACTTTTATTGCGATCACTGAATCGTTGCTTTTGAAATCATTTATCACCCTGTTCACAATTGCACTGTCAGCAGATGCTGGAAAAAGATATTGCCTGGTATATCCTTCCACCGTTCCTGAAAAGCTGCTATCCATCATTGCAAAAAAACCTTCCATTTGCTTACTTTCTTCTTCAGTATTTTTTATTCCCGGCTTTTTAAGATTATCAATGCCTACAATACCGATCAGATCTTCCGGGTATTTAGTATCCACCAATAATAAAATATCTCCTGACATGGAGTGCCCGATAAGAATTACTTTTTTTAATTTTTCTGCATTGATGAATTCATGAATGTCTTCGGCATATTGCTCAAATGTCCATCCAGATCTGTTTTTACCTGAGTTACCAAATCCTGGCAGGTCAAGCGTCACAATATTATATCTGTCACAGAAATAGGCTGATTGATCTTTCCAGTATTCTTTATTTATGCACCACCCATGAACGAATAACAAGGTAGTATCACTGTTGCCGCATTGGTCATAAACTATATCAGCGTTATTAACCTTTGTAATTGCATTTGACTTTTTAACAGGAGCATTATTGCAGGACATCAAAATGATCAGGAGAAACAAAAAAAACGATCGTGATTTCATAAACGGAAGTTATGAAAAAACTAATCCGGGCAAATAAATGCTTTGGCAGTAAAAAATATTTTATGAACTTTAAATTATAAAATCAACCGCCATGAGTACGAATCTCGAAACACGAATCACCCATCTTGAAAAAACTTTGCGTTTTTATCAAGTAACTTTTTCAGGCATTCTCCTGCTTGCCATCGCTTTCCTGATCTCATCTTTTGCAGGTAAAAACAGGGCTATTCCCGATAAGCTCGTTGCCAAAGCTTTTGAAGTAGTAGACGATAATGGAAAGGTGCTTGTAAACCTGGCAACTTATAATGGCAATGGCGCTATTACTACTTTCGACAAAACAGGAAATTACCTGGTTGATATTGTTTCCAATACTTCAGGGTTTGGGAACATCAATATTTATGATGGCAAAGGGAAACCTACCCTGCAGCTCTATAATGTAAAAGGCGGTGGTGGCGCAATGTCTATTAAAAACAAAGATGGTCAAAATGCTTTATTCCTTGGCTTGATGTCATCAGGTTCCGGTCACATTTCTTTAAATACCATCACAGGTAGTCCTTTGCTGTGGTTTGGCGAAACGACTGAACGGAATGGCGATTTTAAAATGTACAACAATGCGGGCAAAGTGATTGGAAGGTTCACGGCAACTAATGTGAGTGACGGAAGCATTGAATTATCAAACAGCGTCGGAAGTCGCACGATTCATATCACAACAGATGTAAGTGGTAAAGGCTCGGTTACAGCTTTCGATAATTCGGGCAATAAGATCGGACGATTGCCACAATAATAAATAAGTTGTAAGAAATTATTTTTGAACTTTGCTTTTTCCTCACAACAAAACCAATGTTATGAAACTTCAGACATTTATCCCGGCCTGCGGTCTCGGTTGTATCATTTTTTTGACCTCATGTAACAACGACGAAAAGGAAAATGCTAACACAGCAACTACCGTTACAGAAACCAAAACACCCAAACTAAAAGAAGAAACAGTTAGTTATAAAATTGACACACTCAATATGGGAAGCTATATTGTATACGATGAAAACATCGAAGGCAAACGGCCAGGTGTGTTAGTTGTACATGAGTGGTGGGGATTGAATGATTATACAAAACGCCGTGCAAACATGCTTGCTGAAATGGGCTACATCGCAATGGCTGTTGACATGTATGGGAATAATCGCAAAGGCAATAATCCACAGGAAGCAGGCAAACTTTCTGGTCCGTATTATGAAAATATGGGAATGACGAGAAAAATTTTTGATGCAGCATTGGAGGAATTCAAAAAAAATCCAAATGTGGACCAAAGCAAAATAGCCGGCATTGGTTACTGTTTTGGCGGTGGCTTGTTGCTTAACCTTGCAAGAATGGGTGAGCCATTGAATGGTGTTGTAAGTTTTCATGGGGGCCTGGTTGGCGCACCTCCGGATAAAAATCTGACGAAGGCGGAAATACTGGTTTGTCATGGTGAGGCTGACCCCTTTGTTCCTGCAGAAGAAGCAGCAAAATTTAAAAAACAAATGGATTCGATTGGTAAATCATATACATTCAAATCTTATCCTGGCGCCACACATGCCTTTACAAATCCCGATGCCACAGAGCTTGGAAAAAAATTCAATATACCAATTGCGTATAACGGCCCTGCCGATACCGCATCATGGAATGAGATGAAAGTTTTTTTGGGAAAGATTTTTCAGTAAGAAAAATTATAAGCAAAAAATTAAAAGGTTGGCCCAAGCCAGCCTTTTTTATTTGCCGTAAAAATGCAAATCCTATAAAAAGATTATTGCTTAACTTTCTTGTCAACGAAAAATTAAATCAAATGAGAAAATTATTGCTAGCATTTCTCTTTATTTCAACTATCACGGCCGCACAGCAACAGGACAAATTCAACGGGCTCAATATGAACCTTGGAAATCTTTTCCGGCTAAGTGATGCAAAAACAAGATCAATTAGTCCGGAAAATTTAACGGGCGAAGCTGGTAAAGGCGGCATGGCAACCCTGGAAAATGGAAGCGCAAAAAATGCAGCAAGAGATCTCGGGCAAGGATGGAAAGTGAATCCATTTATCGTTATCAAACCAGGTGAAACGTTTACAATGGCAGAGATAACAGGTCCCGGCGCCATCCAACATATATGGATGACACCAACCGGTAACTGGCGCTTTTCTATTCTCCGTTTTTATTGGGATGATGAAAGCGAACCATCGGTGGAGGTTCCGGTGGGAGATTTTTTTGGCGCTGGTTGGGGCGGCTATTCTCATCTCAACTCATTAGCTGTGACAATAAATCCCGGAAGCGCATTTAATTGTTATTGGGTAATGCCTTTCAGAAAAAAATGTAAGATCACAATGACAAATATCAACGTTGACAACATGACATTATATTACCAGGTTGATTATACATTGACAACTGTTCCTGATGATGCTGCTTATTTTCATGCACAATACAGGAGAAGTAACCCCGTAAAGGATGGCATTTACACCCTCATTGATAATATTGAAGGGAAAGGACATTATGTTGGAACTTACCTCGCATGGGGTGTCCATAATAATGGTTGGTGGGGCGAAGGTGAAATAAAATTTTTTATTGATGATGATACAAAATTCCCAACGATTAATGGCACAGGTACCGAAGACTATTTCTGCGGCTCTTATGATTTTGACACAAGGAAGAAAAATGCCGCCGGTGTTGATGTTGTTGATTACACAGAATTTTCAACCGCTTATGCAGGTCTGCACCAGGTGATTGATGGTGATGGCCATTATAATGTAATGCAACGTTTCGGAATGTACCGATGGCATATAATGGATCCTGTTCGGTTTGAAAAGAATTTAAAGATCACGATTCAGGACCTGGGTTGGCGTAGCGGAGGTCGCTATCTTATTCAGCAATCCGATATAAGTTCCGTTGTATTTTGGTATCAACGTGAACCGCATCGCAGCTTTCCAAAACTGCCATCAAAAAATGAATTGGAAATAAATTGATTGATAGGTCATTGCCCATGACGATATGAACACGGATATTCCATCAGAATTCCTCATGCATTCGCTGCGCCATTGGAATTTTACTTATGCGGATTATTTTTAACCTGTTTAAAAAAAGAATTACCGGGTAGATAGGATCAAATTCAAACCAACGTTTGCCAAAATTTGCTGATGAAGGAGTTTTGTGATGATTGTTATGATACCCCTCTCCCAACATCAAAAAATCCACAGGGAATAAATTGCGGGAAGTATTTTTCAATTTGAATTGTATCGAACCGTACTTATGGGCAAACCAATTGATAATAGCACCATGAACCGGAACAGTCAATATATGAAATGGGATCAACAGGAACCACCATGCTGAAGGTGCAAACAAAATATAAAAAGTAATATAAATTAGTATCCACATCACTCGTGACATCCACGAATGACCCCAACGGTCAAGTGAATTCCAGTCTGGCAGGTTCTTCAGAAACCTATCTTCCGGAATAAAATTTCCCTTATATATATCGGTTGTAAGGGCACGGGTATTCCACATCATGATAAACATATTCTTATCATAGCTCGGCGAATGCGGATCTTTATCCGTATCTGTGTAAGCATGATGCATACGATGCATGATGGCATATACCTTGGGACTCACATAAGAAGATCCCTGCGCTATATAAGCAAACATGTAAAAAAATCGTTCCCAGAATTTATTCATACTAAAAGCCCTGTGAGAAGCATATCGGTGATGAAGAAAACTTTGTGTGAAAAGAGAAAAGTACCAATGGCACAAAACGGCGAGAAGAATAACTAACATCAGACAAATTAAAATTGTAAAGAACTTCGTTGTTGACCATCACAAGGTAACTAAAGTTCTTCGAACAGGAGAATATATCTTTAAACAGTGATGTTAATACTAAGATTTATCGTTCTTTTTATACTGCTTGTAATATTGATTCTTTATACATTCCTGATTCGATGTGGCGATTTTGTAGTTTTAATTGCTCCATAAATTCCTCTATGTGATTATTTCCAACATAATATTCAAGAATATAATCATAGTTACTGCTTTCAAAGTATGCCTTATAAATATTCAGATAACGATAATGTGAAAGCTTTTTGCATTCATCGACGTTTGTACCCGGACTGGTGATAAAAACAAAGATCTTGCTTTCATCTTCTTCAGATTCATGTTTACATTCCACCTGCATTGTTGTGTATCCACCCAACTGGCGCACCCTCATTTCAACTTCAGGAAAATGAGCAGACCTTCTTTCCTTTTTGAAAATGAATTTAAAATCACCGTCAAGACACCAGTGCTGTGATAAATATTTGGCTTTTTTCTTATGGCCAATTTCCTGTTGCAGCCTGATCTCATGCTTTTTAGGCATCCCTTTTGAATATTGATCCCATTGGGCAATAAACTCATTACTATCTCCCTGCGTTTCAAAACTTACAAATTGAACAATAGTTTCTTTTTCCATATTATCAAAAACGTTTTAATCGTTAAACAACAAAAATCATTCTACCGGGATGTTAACTGTATCAACGGAATGGACAATTCCATTTGATCCCTGCCGGTCTTTCGCCAGTATTTTAGCCCCGTTAATATGTACTTCACCATCTTTTACAGTGATGGCCACATCTTTACCATTAATGGTTTTTAGTTTTTGTCCATTGATAAAATCACGGAGTAGTTTTTTTCCTGCGATCACATGATAAGTAATAATATCGGAGATCCGCGTCTTATTTCCATCCCTGATCATATCTTCAAATGAATTCACTGCATCTAATTTGCTGAAAGCAAAATTCACCGGAGCAAAAATTGTAAAGGGCCCGATACCATTTAATATTTCCTCGAGGTCTGTTGCTTTTAATCCTTTAATTAATGTACTTAAGTTCCTGTCTGCATTTGCAATTTGAAGAATAGTCGACATTTATGAAATTTAACATGCGGAGAAAGATCTGCAATACCTGTAATGTAACCTTTATTACTGATGTGGTAATGCTAAATTCCTGAAAGCAAAACAATACCCAAACCAAACCGAGCTTTTTGCAATGCTCAAATCCCTCATCTGGTTGGCATTACCGCGCTGGCGATCTAAATATTATTTCTCTGCCAGCATCCAACGATTCAGTAGAAAATCTTATCTTAAATTCATATTTAAAAAATTATTTATCATGAACAATTCACGCAGAACATTTCTAAAAAACTCAGCGTTTGCCGTAGCCGGTAGCTCCCTGTTATCAAAACTTCCATTCGTAAATTCAAAAGACGGTGAGCTGGTCGGCATTCAGCTTTATTCAGTAAGAGATGATATGGGTAAAGATCCACTGGGCACTTTGAAGCAGCTGGCTGCAATGGGATATAAGAATGTTGAGCATGCTAATTACAGGGATAGAAAATTCTATGGATACACGCCACCTGAATTTAAAAAAATATTAGATGACCTGGGCATGGCAATGCCGAGTGGTCACACTGTGTTGGGACCATCACATTGGGACGAAACAAAAAAACAATTTACCGACCTGTGGAAATACACGGTTGAGGATGCGGCTACACTGGGACAGAAATATGTTATTAGTCCTTCACTTGATAACCGGTACCGTAAAGATCGTGATGCGTTGCTTCGCTTTATGGAAGTCTTTAATAAAAGCGGCGAGCTGTGTAACCGGTCAGGAATGAAATTCGGTTACCATAATCATGATTTTGAATTCAGTGAAAAACTGAATGGCGATACCCTGTATGATATTATCCTGGCGAATACAGACGAAAGGCTGGTGATACAGCAACTTGATATTGGAAATTTGTATAATGGCGGTGCTAATGCGATCGAGGTTGTAAAACAATACCCAACCCGCTTTTTATCGCTGCATGTAAAAGATGAAATAAAAGCAACGAGCGGTAATGATAAATATGAAAGCACTATACTTGGTGCCGGTATCGTGAATGTAAAAGAAGTGATTGATTTTGTAAGAAAGAATACAAAGAACGTTCATTATATAATCGAACAGGAATCTTACCAGGGCAAAGCTCCGCTTGATTGTGCTAAAGAAGATCTGGCAATAATGAAGAAATGGGGTTACTGAACTTATCTTAAAAAAGGCGCCAGCTTCAATAGAAAGCCTGGCGCTTTTTCCTTTATTTACTTTTTATAGACTCACTGAGCATCTACAGAATCGTATACAGTGACTTTGTTCCAAAGTGAAGCACATTCTTCGATAAACTTCAGATGTATGGGGTCAGTTTGATAACTGTCCTGGTCGGCGGCATTTTCAAAAAACAATAACCAACTCACATCATAAGAACTGTCAATGACTTCCCGCCGGGTCGCGGCAGGCTGACCAATATAAAAGTTTTTTATAGTTTTTACTTTCGAAAGCTTTTTCAAGCCTTCAACCAGTTGGCCTTTGTCTTCTTTATTGCCGGAATTCTTCAGCCAGAAATAAACGTGGTGTATAAACATTCCCTTTTTTTGAGCGAAGATAGTATTTGCCTTTATTGCTGCTGCAAATGGTACAGCCAATGCGATACCTTCTAAAAACCGGCGACGGGAAGATGTTTTCATTTTCTTTAATTTTTTCCGAACTTAATTGTTCTTTGGAAAATAAAAAAGTCCGAAGCCATCAAATGAAAAGAAATTCCACCCTCGCTATTGCTGCTGTTATACTAATGGTACTTGGTATTTACATGGTTTACCTCGGCTCAAAAGGAAAAATATTACCGCCCACCATTACCGGTGTTGGCTTTATCATTATCGCTATCGCATTTTTAGGTTTGAGGAATAAATAAAGGCCGGTTTGTAAGGGCGTACTTATTACCATTTGTTGGTAATAATTCTCACCTTTCATATAATTTTCACATTTTAGACGGAATTTTTGTCTTAATTTTTAATTGTGAAAATTTCCCTGGCACTTAGTTTTTTGTTTACTGCCGTTACTCTACAGTGCGCTGGTCAGGATATTAGCGGATATTGGAAAGGCACACTCAGCATGAGAGGTTGTTTTCCCGAGAATAATATTGAGCTCCAGATCAATGCGAAAGGGAATATAGTTGTTGGTGATTCCTACCATTACCAGGATATTGATAACTATGTCAAGAAAAATTTCAACGGATCATTTGACAAGACAACTAAAAAACTCACCGTGCAGGAAGGGTTGGTGACAACCTATCATATTCCACAACGTTGCGTTATCTGCGTAAAAAATTTCGAATTGGTCTATAGTCGTGAAGGCACGGTTGAAACATTGAAAGGCTACTGGTCGGGCAACGTATTGAATCAATTAACAAGCTGTGATGGCGGAAGCATAATTCTAACACGTATAAGAGAATCCGCCTTTAAAGAAATCCCGGAAATCAAAGTTGATACAGGCACTATCCGCCTTGATTTTTATGATAATGCCCAGGTAGATGGAGATTCAATTACTGTGTTGGTAGATAAACAGGTTGTATTAACGCATCAACGACTCAGTGGAAAGGCGCTTACTACTTTTGTAAAGATCGATTTGAACAATACATTTCATGAAATAGAAATGGTTGCAGAGAACCTGGGAAGCATTCCTCCCAACACGGCGATCCTTATCATCACTGCCGGTACAAATCGCCATCAATTATCATTAAGCTCTTCCGAAACCAAAAGTGCAAGAGTAAGGATCGTTTATGACGTTGGCAATGCGAAGGCTGAACAAACTGTTGCCGCAGTAAAAAAAGAGCCTGACTAAGTTCAACCTTCTTTTGAGTTAATCACATTCTATTCACACCTTGTGATTTGCCTTTCTTACAATGATCAAAGCATCTCAGTATTAACTAGTTTTACACGAATAAATTAAACTAGCCCATGCGAAATATCCCTTTCACCCGCCAGCTTATCCTGGCTGCGTGCCTATGCAGTTCAATTAGTGCCTTAAAAGCTCAAACAAATCTTAAGCTAAAGTACAATAACTCTACAGTGTATACCGGCATCGAAGTAGGTTCGAAAGGTGTAAAGATGAGTATGGTTGAGCTTGGCAAGAACGCTCAATCAAACGGGAGCTTCAATATTCTAAAAGATACTTCTGTCAATACAGACTTTATTTCCTTTAACGAGCAAACTTTCTCTGCTACGTTAAATGCACTTTGCGGATTATACGCAACCGCGCAAAAAAATTATAATATTCCTGAGAAAAGAATTTTTACCGCAATAAGCAGCGGTGTAAAGATGCAGGCAGAAAAAGATGAGAAAACGGACCTGGTAAAAAAACTCATTGATTCTTTTAAACTAAGAATTAATGACCAGGCTAAGCAAGTGACAGTGATCGATGTAAAACAGGAGGCCCTGCTTTCACACCTTGGCATCGTACCTGAATCAAGGAGGTATACAACATTTCTTATTGATATTGGAAGCGGTAATACAAAAGGTGGTTATTTTCCGTACGGCAATACAAAAGATTTTTATTTGTTTCAATTGAATTGGGGAACAAAAAGCACTTCCAATGCTGCTGAAAAAAGATTAGAAGAAGATAAAAGCCTTGCCACCTATCAAAAACAACTCACCCGTGTATTATCACAAGCGGAAAATTCTGACATCGTTTATGCAGTGAACGCAAGCGGAGCTTATCCATTAAGTGATTACATCGCATTTAGCGGCGGCGCCGCATGGGCAGCTGCGAATTTAATGCATCCCGAGTTAGTTGATAACGCAGTAGTTCCGGTTACTTTTGAGGAGGTGATAAAATTCTATGAAAGGCTGTATACCAGTTTTTCATCTTACTCACCCGAAGCTCTTTCTAAAGTAGGTACTGATGAAGCTGAGAAAGCCGCAATCTTAAAAGCATCAAAAACAGTTCATGGAGTATTCGATCAAAAATCTTTGATGTCAGGAACCGGACTTATGCTGAAGATAATGAGACAGTTTTCTTCTATTTACGAAACCAAACAATTCTACCTTGTAAAGAATGGGCAAGTGGGTTGGATATCTGCTTTTGTTGATCAAACCATAAAATAGAAATTATAAATTCATTACGTAATCCACTCCTGCCCCGGAGTGGATTTTTGCTGTATCAAACAAAAGAATATCGCAGTCCGATTGCTTTAGTAATATTGGGATCTCTGTACAACCAAGAATAATTCCTTCGGCTCCGTTTTCTTTTAGTTGGGAAATGATCTTGAGATAAGCTGCTTTTGTTGCCGGTAAAAAAATATTCCTGCTAAATTCATTGTAGATGCTATGATTTATGAAATCGATATCTGCCTGTTCCGGAATAATCGTTTCAATTCCATATTTAGAAAGATGATCAGCATAAAAACCCAATTGCATTGTATAACGGGTGCCGAGTAGTCCAACTTTCTTCTTCTTATTCTTAAGTATCTCTTCTGCTACCGCTTGAGCAATATGAATCACCGGAATTTTTACAGCGGCCTGTACCTCATCAGCAATTTTATGCATTGTATTAGCACCAATGAGAATACAGGCACCACCATCAGCTTCTATTATTTGTGCTGCTTTACAAATGATCACTGAAATATTTTTCCAATCACCTGCTTCTGTCAACTTTTTTATTTCGCCAAAGTTCACAGAATACAAAATGATCTCTGCGAAGTCGTTTCCGCCAAGTTTTTCGTTGGCCAATTCATTTAAATAGCGATAATACTCCAACGTGGACACATAAGTAAGTCCGCCGATTAAGCCAATAGGTTTCATCTGATAAAATTAATCGTAAAACATTTACCCACCTGTTGATAAAATCATTTCCTATAGGAAATAATAGAAGCCTAATTTTGCGAATCAATTCTAAACCCAAACAATACACTTATGAAAAAGATCCTTTGTTCCCTGTTGATGGCGGCAATGATGATTTCAATGATCCCCTTTCAAACTTCAGCTTCTCTAATACCTGGCGGTGGTGAACCTGACCCCGTTACTATAAAGGCTGCATTCGCTGAGTTCAAAGGTCTTTCCAAGCAGGAGAGAAAAGAAAGAGTGAAAGAAGCAAAGAAACAATTGAAGCTTTTTAAAAAAGAAAAGAAAGCAAACAAGTCTTTAAAGGTTGACATGGTGCTTCTTATTATCCTGGCAATATTATTACCACCACTGGCCGTATATCTGCACCAGGGTGAAATAAACGGCAAATTCTGGTTGAGTATTTTGTTTTGGTTCCTTTTCATTTTGCCCGGGATCATATATGCACTGCTTGTGGTAACTGACACTGTTTAAAACCCAAACCTTACAATAGAAAAAGTCTCCCGGGAAAAGGAGACTTTTTTATGATTGCTTCGCCATATGAGTCTACAATATGATCACCCGTTGATTGTTTCCATTACTCCAG
>CBFGXP010000104.1:0-13346 GCA_965652775.1 uncultured bacterium | reverse complement strand
AAAAATAACTTAATTGAGTAAGATAAAGGTTGGAATCGTTAGTTATCTCAATACAAGGCCTTTAATCTATGGATTAAAGCTTGAGCCTATTGCTTCACGTATTGAATTAGTTGAAGACAACCCGGCAGAGCTGGCTGAGATGCTGAAAAATAATGAGATCGATTTGGGATTGATCCCGGTAGCCGCAATTCCGGAATTAAAAGAATCATATCTATCCGGTGATTATTGCATTGGCACCGAAGGTGAAGCTGCATCCGTTTGTTTATTCAGCGAGGTGCCGCTGAAGCAAATTGATAAAGTTTATCTTGATTACCAGAGCCGCACTTCTGTTGAGCTATTGAAATGGATAATGCATGAATACTGGGGTATACGACCTGAAATGATCATTGCGACAGATGAAGATTATCGTAAAGAAATAAAGGGAACTACTGCGGGTCTTGTCATCGGTGACCGTGCATTCGAACAAAGAAAGCTTTCTACATTTTTTTATGATCTCGGCGCTGAGTGGAAGAAAATTACCGGGCAACCATTTGTGTTTGCTGTTTGGATAAGCAATAAAAAATTACCCGAAGAATTTATTCATTTGTTCAACGATGCAAATGGTATGGGATTAAAACACATAGATGAAATTGTCGCTAATCATTCCTTTGATTTGTATGATCTTAAAAAATATTATACGCTTCACATGAATTATCTGCTTGATGAAACCAAGAAGAAAGCGATGAAATATTTTCTTTCGTTGCTTGAATTATCAACTACTCCTGCCTCTTAATTTATTTACCCACCTGTCACCAAGCGCTGAAAGTTCCGGAGCTGCTTTTGTGTAATGCATAAGCGGAATAAAGAGCAGGCAGAATACCACGGAACGCAGGGGGATTGAAAGGTACCAATCCATTTTTAACGGAATAAACCAAACGATTGCAAAGCATATTCCCGCAAGTAACACCGTTTGCAGGCTTTTAACTGTGTAAGGTTGCAAGTTAAATTTTGACTGTAAGAAAATAAAGCGGACAAGATTGTACAGGGTGAGGGCAATTAAGTTGGCATAGGCTAATCCAACGATCCCGTATTGTTTTATCAATATAAAATTCAATGGGATCGAAAGAAAAGTATAAAACACATTAGTGAAAAAATCAAAGCGCCAAAAATTGGATGTGCCAATGATCTGCGCATTAACGCCGGTACCCAGGTCAATGATTCGTGCAATACCCATTATTACTACGATCTGGATTATGACAGAATAATCGGAATTCGTTTTCCGGCCAAAGTAATTCAGCATTTCAGCAACATCAGTAACATTCAAAACGATCAGGCAGAATAACCCCAGTCCAATAACAAGCATGTTAGAAACACTTTTCTTATAAATGTTCCTGATATTATTCATATCCCTGTTTTTCCATGAATCAGCTAATACCGGTATACTGATTGCATTCAAACTCCGCTGTGGTATTTCCATAATAGCAACGAGATAAGAACCTATTGCAAACAGACCAGCTTGTGGCAGTCCTTCAAAACCGATGGCAAATATTGTATCACTTGTTCGTGCAAATACATTTAAGAATTGGGCGCCGAAAATAAAAAGCCCGAAAGTGATCATGCGTTTTCCCATTCTTGTAGAAACTTTACTCAGGTTCATAGGCTTGAATTTCCATTGGCCTGACCGGGAAAGTAGGGTGATCAATGAAACAACAGGCAATAGGAAAAGCAGGCTGTACAGTTGCATAAAGCGGTCTATGTTTAACAAACCGGCTGCAAACAGCACGATCAAAACAGTAACTGTGATTCTTAAAAGAGTTTCTTTTAGAAAATTTGTAAGCGAAGTTTTTTTCAAACCCCATGCAAATGCTTCCAGCCAAAGAAAAAGCATTAATAAAAATGTGTAAGGATAAACGAGATAAAAATAGCTGGCAAACTCAGGCGACTTTCCCAACTTGCGAATAATAAAATCCTGGAAGATAATACCGCTGATAAGAACAAGGATAAAACCAGCAAGACAGATTAAGCCAGTGATGAATGGAAGATCGTTTTTGTTCTGATCCAGGTAATCTTTATAAAATGGATAGAATTTGTAGATCACAGGAAGCGAACCAAAAGTAGCCAGCGTAGCCAACGTTAAAGAAATGTCCATCAGGGCGCGGGTCATACCGATCTCAGGCTGCGAAAAAAAGGTCGGGAATAATACAAGGATATTGATAGCGCCAACAATAAAGCCAATGAAAATATAAATTGTTGAACGTATGCTTTGTTGCTGAATAATGCCCATGAATGTTTTTACGGGATAATGAACAGCCGTGAAGTTATTGGAAAAAAAGGGAAACTAAAAAGCAATGAGCGACGTTAAATAACGATCCAGTTATCGGGATAGAGATCATAAGTATCCTTTGGCCCTTTATTAAACCAGTTTTTAGGTGCAATAACAATTTTATCGGGATTATTATTTAACCAGGCGCCCCACCAGCTAAAACTGCTGTTGGCAATTATATTGTGGCTGCACTTGCTCATCAGGTAAAGGTCTTCGAGGTGGGTGTTTGTGATCTCACCAGATACATAAATAGCTTCGGGAAAGTTAAAATTGTCTTTCACCCAATTGATACTATCTGAAAAAAAATAAAACCGTACATCTTTATTTTTTTTGATCAGTAACTGAATTGCATTGTGGTAATAATCTTTTTCCAGCATGCCATGGTATTCTTTGTGAACATCCTTCGCATAATCAGCGCGGCGGATATGAACGGCAACAGAGGTTGAATCTGTTAATTCCTCACCAAATGATCTTACTTTTTGTACTATATCAGGTTTTATTGTCAAATCTGTTTTAATGATCTCTTTTATTGGTAAAAAATATTTCTCACTTTGCCAGTAACCCTTTAAATAAATATTGGAAGGAAGTTTGAAAAATTTACTATCGAAGTGAAAGAAAGGTTCCTTATAAACTTTTCTAAAATTTAGAGGGACAATTCTATCACGGATCTTACCTGCAACAGTTCGATTGGTAAAACTTTCAATCAATTCCTGGTCTGCAGTCTGCAGATCAGTGTTAAAGAAACCCAGGTCGAAGTTGCGCAGACCCTGCTCCTTAAAATCAGATGTATCAAAGAGTAACGGTGTGTTATGATGCCGGGACAGCGATCGTCCCGCAGCATATTGAAAAAGCTGGTTGCCAAGTCCGCCGGATAGTTTGCTGATCACCATTTATGCAGGAAACAATTTTATTTATAACAAAATAAATTTAATTGAACATCATAAGTTGCTCCGGATTCTTTTTCATAAAATGGGGTTTGTAAATGATTGGCCGCATTGTTGAGGTAGACCTTAAATCCGCATTCATACAAAGTTTTCAAAATCACAGTTAACTTCTCAGTTTCATGGATGGTTCCGTGATACTCTAAAAAAAGGTTCGCAATCTTTGAGAGCTGCAGGCCACAATCAGCGACTACCTTATCTTCAGCGCCTTCAATATCCAGTTTCAAAAAATCTATTTTGTCATATTTATTCAGCAGATCAGCAAGTCGAACCGAGGGTACTTTGACGACGTTTTCCCCTACATTTCCAATACTACTTCCTTCAGCAGCATTTGAAACAAAACTAATATCCCCTTTTTCAATCCAAATGGCGCTTTCGTGTGGCGTTACCTGTTGCAGTTTGTTATCCGCAATATTTTTTAAAAGCAATTGAAAATTTTTTTTGTCAGGCTCGTAGGCAATTACCTCTGCATTTGGATACAAAAACTTATAATATAAAACGCTGATCCCAATATTTGAACCACAATCAATGATGAGGGGACGATCATTTACAGCGGAGAATTTATAGATCTCATTTTCAAAAATGTCTTTATAAGTATGCAACAGTTCGTAAGGGCGGATATAGTTTATTTTTAAACCAGCTATCTCAATTTTTTTTTCGTGTCTGTCTTCCTGGTGTTTTAGGATCTTTTCCTGGATCCAGCCAAGGTTATTTTTATTCTGACGCTGGTTACTTGTCAGTCTGCGGGAGATACCTTTTATTATATTTGTAACTGTATTACCTGAAATCTCATTCATGCCTGATAAATTAGTCAGTATTTGTATTCCGGCTTACGAAAACCTACCTTTTCTAAAACGATTGCTTGATTCGATTCTTATCCAGGATTACCCTGAGATCGAGATCATCATTTCAGATGATTCTGCGGGTGAAGATATAAAAAATGCAATTGCACTTTACGCAGACAAACTGGCGGTCAAATATTTTAAAAATACACCTGCATTGAAAACGCCTGCAAACTGGAACCAGGCTTTGGATAAGGCTTCAGGCGACCTGCTTATGTTGATACACCAGGATGATTGGTTGAACAGCACTGATGCAGTCAGCAAATATGTCAAAGTATTTGAACAAAATCCTCAAATTGACTTTGCCTTTTGCCGTAGCATGGCTTTTAATAAAGATAATGCTGCTGCTATGCTCGCTCACAATAGAAAGATATTAGAAAAATTATCCGTGCATCCGGAAAGTTTGCTGCTTGGGAATGTGATCGGGCCACCCAGCAATGTTATGCTGCGTAAAAAAGTATCTCTTCGTTATGTTGTTCCATTTATCTGGCTTGTGGATGTTGAATATTATATCCGGCTGATCCAAAAAGGATATAAATATTATTTTATTGATGAGCCGCTTATTTCGGTGGGGGTACATGACCAGCAAACAACCGCTTTTGTACATCAGAACAAGGAAATAATTTTAAAAGAGCATTTGCTTTTAGCGATTGAACAAGGGTCTGCATTATTTTCCGATCTGCGTATTTATGATCTGTATTGGCGGATTTTAAGAAACTATGATATAAGATCTATAGATCAATTAAAAGTGTTGGGGATTGCCGTGGATAAAATGCCAATACAATTAAAACAGCTATTGAATTTCCAGAGAAAATTCCCGGTATCGGTCTTGAAAAATGGGGTTGCTTCGAAAGTTCTGATGTTTACTTCATTTAGATTTAGCAAGAACAAGCCTTGATAAGTCTATTTGATTTACCTGTACTTTTGCGACCTGAAAGTAATAATCATAAATGACGCCTGACATTTCAGTCATAATCTGCACCTATAACCGTGAGCAATATTTAGTTGAAGCTATGCAGAGTCTTGCCGAACAGGACTTTGATAAGAACCGGTTTGAAGTGATCGTGGTCAACAACAACAGCAAGGATAATACGGAAAAAATTTGCAGGGACTTTATTGCAAGTCATCCTGAATGCCAATTTTATTATTACAATGAAATTGAACAGGGTTCTTCAGCCGCCCGCAATAAGGGAGCCCGGCATGCGAAAGGTGGTCTTTTGATCTTTATGGATGATGATGCAGTGGCCGAAAAAGATTTTTTAAAGAATGGATGGCAATTTCATGCGGCTAATCCTGGCATTCATGGGTTTGGTGGCCGTATCATTCCCCGCTATATACCTGCAGAACCGAAATGGATGTCTCATTATGTGTCTGCCTTAGTAGGAAATTTCGATTATGCTCAGACTGTTATAGAATTCAAGCCTAATAAATATCCGCTTGAATCCAATATGGCCATAACAAAGCAGTCATTTGATGAGATTGGTGGATTTAATAGTGCGCTCCCGGGTGTAAAAGGAACTTTAAGAATTGGAGGTGAAGGAAAAGATCTTTTTTTCAGGTTAAAAGAAAAAGGCCAGAAGATCTTTTATGTTCCTGGTATGATCGTACACCATGTTGTAGAAGTGAGCAGGTTAAATAAGGAATATTTATACAGAGTTGCTTCAGGGATCGGGAGAGGAGAGAGACAAAGGATCTCATCAAAAGGCACAATGGGTTATTATGGTAAACTTGCCGAGTATATTTTTAAGTTGGGCGCATCCATCCTGATTGGCCTTTTTTATATAATCACTTTCCGCCCTGCAAAAGCCTGGCCCGTTATACAGTTCCGTATAGATGCGATCAAGGGGTTAACCGGTCACTGATAATTTTACTTGAGCAAATTTTTATAAGCAGCATTAAATTGCTCAATACCGAAAAATTCGGCAGCATACCTTGCATTCGTTTCGGAAATCTTTTTCCATTGCCCAGGACTGTTTTTAAGCCAAATGATCTTTTCACATGCTTCGCTGATGATAGCAGATTCATTTTCTACGGAGCTAAACAGAAATCCATTCTCCCCATTTTTTACATGAAAAGGAATATCGCCGACGGGTGTGGCTATTATGGCGCAACCATTTGCCATGGCTTCCATAATTACCATGGGGAAACCTTCTGTAGATGATGTGATAAGAAGTAAATGTGAACGTGCATAAATAGAGTTGATCTTTTCCGGGTCATTAATATTGCCGTGAAATTTTATAAATGGTAAAGCAGGAATATCAACAATTGCTGACAGATCGCCGATCATTTCAAATTGAATATCCTTGTTCTCCTTTTGCAATTCCCGGGCCATCGCTGTAATTAAATGAATTCTTTTTTCCGGTCCGGGTCTGCCGGCATACAAAATTGTAAAAGGTGAAAAAGGTCTTTCGCTTTTTATTGATGGTGGGAGTGGAATGCCGTTGCATATGTAAACAATCCTTTCTGCATAATGTAAAGGGACCTGGTAACGTTGGTATAATTTCTTATGATCTTCAATGCGCTGCCGGCTTATCATGACTGTCTTATCAATAAATGGAATGAAAGGAATACGGATATAAGAAAAGCTGTTTAATGAATGAATGAGTTCCACCTGTTTGATTGTATCATGTATCCATGGACTTATTTTGTACCCAAAGTTGCATTGCCCGTTAAATACAATTGGTTTTAGCTTTTGGCTGTTGATATACCCCGTAATAATCCCACGATATACGAGATTTAAAAAATAGAGCCATTTATTATCAGTGGATACTGAAATGTCTTTTATATCACACCCTGTTTTTTTGAAATCATCAATAAATCGATCATCGTCGGATCTTCTGGTGAAAAAAATTATGCAATCAGTGCCGCCGGTTGCGCCTGCTATTTGGGCATGTACTTTTTCTGCGCCTCCCGTATGATAAAAAGGAAAGAAAAAAAATATCCTGTATTCTTTTTTTAAAGGGCGGAACGTTGCGATCAATCTCCCCGTAATAATGAATGGGAAAATGAATATATTTTCAATCACTCTTTTTATGATGAATAACCTGTACACTACTTACTGAATATTTTTTTTATTGCCTTCCCGGTTCCTTTTACAAAATCAACCATTGTGCTTACGATCACCATTAAGGTAAATCCGTTTATTCTTCCTGAAAGAATTTCTTTTGCAAGAAATATTCTTTTCATCCGCAAATGCTTAAAGAAAAAGTTTTTTTTCTTCAGGTAAAGATGTGTTATCGAATCATCGTGCATACGGTACAATAGGAGTGGCTCATCGATCTTATCAATAACATACCCCCTGTTAAGCAGGCGAAGCCACAGGTCATAGTCCTCAATATTTACCTGCCGCGGGTTGTATTTTAGTTTTTTCAGAACATCACTCCTGATCATAACAGAAGGATGTGCAATACAGTTCTCAAAAGGCATTTTATTCCTGATAAGAGCAGCGGAAATCATCTTCCTGTCCAGGGACCATATGCCATGATCATTACCATTCTCATCAATAAAGCTGATCGTAGTTGCCACCATTGCCGTTTGAGGATGCTCATCAAGATATTGTTTTTGCATTGCTAATCTTTCGGGCAAGGATATATCATCAGCATCCATTCTTCCAATATATTTTCCCCGCGATTGTTCAATTGCCCTGTTCAATGAATATATCAGGCCTTTGTTCTCCGGATTTTTTAGATAAACAATTCTGGGATCATCAAATTGAAGAATGTTCGCTTCTGTTTTATCCGTACTGCCGTCATTGACAATTATCACTTCAAAATCAGTGAAGGTTTGATGCAGCAGGCTTTGAATGGCTTTGCCAATATATTTTTCGCAGTTAAATGCCGGAAGAATAACACTGACCGCCGGTGAATTCATAACAGCAAAATAGTCATAAAATCGTCAGGCATCAAACACGATTGGCCAGTGCATTTTGATTCCTGTTCCGCCATTCCATAAAGATGCCTGTTGCAAGCACTACCAGCAGGACAATTGAAAAGATTGATGTAAGACTTCTTCCTTTATAATATCCCTGTGGTTTGAATTCAAATTTAATGTCATGCTTGCCTGCAGGTATTGCTAACCCACGCAACACATAATTTACTTTTACGATCGGCGCTTCTTTTCCATCAATATAAGCTTTCCATCCACTTTTATAGTATACTTCGCTAAAGACAGCGAACTGGTTACTGGCTGCATTAAAACTATACGTGACTATATCATTGTCATTCTTTATCAGGGTGATACTGGCGCTGCTATCGTAAACCGGTTCAAAGGGGATCGATGATTTGAAAGATTCTTGTATGACCGCTGTATCCTTAGGATTAAAAGTACCCACCGCATTCATTTCAGCATCGGCATCCTTTACATATTGAATGTTCTTTATCAGCCAACAATTTCCTAATGCACTATCATTTTTTTGATAACCCTGTGTTTGCCCATTCCTGTCCTTTTGAATAAAGTATTTTGTGTTGAGCATATTTAAAATATAAGTATTCGATAGCGGCTTTGAAAACTTATGCTCGATCAGGTCCTGGTAAATACTTATTTTGGCGGCGTGATACCCACCGATCGAATTGTAGTGATAGGGGGTGATGCCATCCTTAAATGCATTGCCTGAATAATTAAAAACCCGGAAATATGACTTATCGGCAAGTATTTCGTTGTCGGCTTTTGTTTTAGTAAAGACACTTTCGTTATCCAGCTTCTCTCTGTAATTGTCATAGTTCAGGTATTTTACATCGATCGTTATTAGATCGATCAGTGTTAAGATTATCAAACCAACACCCAATGTCATCGTTCCAATTGTTTTTCTTAACGCAAGAAAAACTAACAATAATGCAACAAAACTGAAACCGAGTGACCGCAGAATATCACCCATCATTAATCCTTTGCGATCTTCCCTGAGGCCTTCGAAAAAGTCACTTACTACCTGCAATGCCTGTGGATCGGCTGCACCTTTCAATTGCCTCATAACTGTATTATCAGCCGCACTCATAAAATCAGACATCATATAAATAATAAATAGCAACGCAAATGTGCTACCTATTGCAATTAATCCTTTCTTAAATAATGGAAGTAGTGCTTTTTTATCAGTCGTCTCAGCTATTTTATTTAAACATAGAACTGCAAGTATGGGTATCAGTAATTGCGAGACAACAAGGATCATTGAAGGTGCCCTGAATTTGTTATATAACGGAAAATATTTGTATAAAAACCCATTGAGTGCGTCAAAATAGCTTCCCCATGACATCATGATTGTAAGACCCACTGCTGTCAATATCCACCACTTGTGCTTTCCATCCAATAAAAACATTCCCAGTATTGCCAGTACACAAATGATGGAGCCTATATAGGGCGGCCCTGAAGTTCCTATATCAGTATCCTTGACCATACCTCCCCAATAAAAATTCAGTAACGGAGTAATTTGTTGCTGTACTTCCTGTGGATAGCCTCTTAATTTTTCAATGGCCTTTGAATCTTCTTCACTTACTTCAAGGTGATCGCTACTGCCGCCATACATTCGTGGTACCATCATTACAAATGGCTCTGTAATATTCATGCTATAACTCAACGCATAATCTTTGGTAAGTCCACCCTTTACATTCTCTTTATTTGCTGTTGAATCAAATAGCGCCGTACCACCTCCGCGAATAGTTTCTTTCTGGTATTCATAAGTTGAAAAAAGAGTAACAGCATTCGTCAGCACGCCGGTAATGCCGGCAACAATTGTAAACGCAAGCGCCAATCCCAAATGTCTCCATTCTTTGTTTTTGATCCAACGGACTGCATAGAAAATCGTCATGATACCAACAGCAAGAAAAAGATAATAGTCTATCTGCGGATGGTTTTGAGAAATAAGCACCGACGTAAATAAAGCAGTAAGCCCGGCGCCTAACCAATATTTCTTCTCATATATCAATATGATGGAAGCCAGCAGTGCGGGCATATAAGCAATTGACACCATTTTAGTATCATGGCCAACCGATATGATTACAGGATTATAAGTGCAGTAAGCAAAAGCCAATGCTCCGAGTATCCCGAATACTGTTCGTACTCCCAACACAACACATAAAAAATAGAAACATATGGAAGCAAGGAAAAAAAAGTTAACCGGTTTAGGCAAACCAAGGGAAAAGATATTGTGAGCCATCCATGGCACCTTGTTATTTGCGGAATAAGTGATTTGAAATGTTGGCATGCCGGAAAACATGCTGTTTGTCCATAATGGGTAAACACCATCGTGAGTCTTTGCATACTCTACTGATTGCTGGGCTGAACCCTTCCACTGAGTGACATCCGATTGGGAAACAACTTTATCTTCTATTACAGGTTTGCAATAAATAAAAGCAACAACAAGAAAGATCAGTACTGCTACCGCGTGAGGAACCAGCTTCTTAAACCATGAGCTCTTCATATAAATCGGGGTTGTTAAGGCTGACAAAATAATGCTATTTTACACGAAAAATCCCGGTGCGCTGGCTTTTATTTTTGTCAAAACTGGCTTTCATTTGTAACCTTGCTTTTCTCGTGTCATTTGTTTTCAGGATCACAAACTGGCTAAACAATCATGATATCAAAGCGTACATTATTATTATCGGTTGGGTGCTGAGTATTATTTTTAACCCTGTAGTTGTACTTATTTATCTGTTGCTATTTTTTATAAAACGAAAAAATCTTGCCATAGTGCCGTTATGGATGATCGTTATTAATATTTTATTTTTATTTCTTCAACTCGTTTTCCTTTTAGTAATGAATGTTGAATAACCGACAAACATGATACATAGTATTCTTAAGAATAAGCCAACGAAATTATTCATCATCCTGGCAGGATTTTTAATTGCTAATGCAATGGTGGCAGAATTTATGGGTGTAAAAATTTTTTCACTGGAAGAAGTATTTGGGTGGAACCCTGCAAATATCCGTTTATTAGGAGATTCATATTCCTTCAATCTTACCTGTGGTGTATTGCTTTGGCCTGTCGTATTTGTAATGACGGATATCATTAATGAATATTATGGCAGAAGAGGTGTGAAGTTTATTAGTTGGCTTGCTGTCATCTTGATCGGGTATGGTTTTATTATGCTTTTTGCCGCTATGAAAACACCTCCCAATAGTTGGTGGATCACCAGCAAGCAATCTGCAGGAATTGAAAATATGAGCTCGGCTTACAATGGGATCTTTGGACAAGGACTCGGAATCATTGTTGCTTCGATGACGGCATTTCTTATTGGCCAATTGATCGATACTTTTGTTTTTCGCGGCATAAAGAAAAGAACGGGAGAAAAACATATCTGGCTAAGAGCAACCGGTTCCACTTTAATTTCTCAATTCATCGACAGTTTTGTTGTGCTGGTAATTGCATTTTATTTTTATCCTAAATGGGTACCTGACCAGGGTTCTTCGTGGCCGCTAAACCAGGTGATCGCTATTGGGATCGTTAACTATATTTATAAGTTTTGTGTGGCTATTTTATTGACACCAGTGATCTACCTTGTTCACTATCGAATTGAAAAATATTTAGGACATGACCTTGCTAAAAAAATGAAGAGAGCAGCAATGGGGCAGGAGGATACAATGAGTGATATTCCTGTTGGAGGATGATTCAGTCAGTAGTCGGGAGTCGATAGTCAATAGTTGTTCTTAACCGTTTTTGCTACTATCTTATCAATGGGGAGTGTTACCGTTTCTGCAGAAAAATCGTCCCATTCGATCCAGCGAAATGTTTCCGTTTCGCCAGTATTTTTATAGATATCCATTTGCTTTTCATCAAAGTCAAACTGTTTTTCCCGTATCGGTACTTTTAATTCTTCTAATTGTTTTGCGAAGTAATAAATAGAAATGATCTGGTCATCCGGACGAAAAGCTGACATTTGAAAAAAATCTGTTGTGTAAATATGATCGCCGATTTCTGCTTCGATGCCTAATTCTTCTTTCAATTCTCTTTTCAAACAATCCCTTGTGCCTTCACCAAATTCTAATCCTCCACCGGGGAATTTTGTATACAAACCTCCGCGAACATATTCATCAGCAACAAGCACCTGTTTCTTATCATTTATAAGAATGCCATAAACACGGATATTAAATCGCATCTGGAAAGTTATAGGAAAGTTGAGGGATGTTATTCAGATCTCGATATTGCCGTTGAAAACCCTTTCGGCCGGACCGCAAAGCCATATGTTCCTGAATTTGCCATCTTCGATACGGTCAAATTCAACATTCAATCTGCCACCCAGCGTTTTTACTTCGACTTCGTTAAAACCATTTTCATTATGGAAGCAAACCAATGCGGCAGCGGTAACGCCTGTTCCGCAACTGAGCGTTTCATTTTCAACGCCACGTTCATAGGTTCTTACAAAAATCTTATCAGGCTCATCCAGTTGCTCAACAAAATTTACATTTATTCCTTCTTTTTCAAATTCGCGGCTATACCGGATATCTCTTCCTTTTTTAAAAACATCAAGAGTGGCCAGTTGAGGGACCAATTTTACGTAGTGAGGCGATCCCGTGTCCACCATAAAATCACCATGATGGCTGAGAATGACGTCTACATCATTCATCTTCAGGCAAACGATCCCATTGCCATCAATTTTTGCCTCATGCTCACCATCCGTTGCAATAAACTTGTAAACCTCTTTTTGGATACCCAGGCTTTCAGCAAATTTTATAAGACAACGGCCACCATTTCCACACATCGAACCTTCACGGCCATCGGCATTGTAGTAAACCATCTCAAAATCATACCCCGGTTTATCATTTAATAGCATCAAACCGTCAGCGCCGATTCCAAAACGCCGGTCGCAGAGATCTTTGATCATCTCTTTGGTAAGCTTCAGATCATGACCGTTACGGTTATCAATGATCACGAAGTCATTACCGGTACCCTGGTATTTAAAAAACTCAGTTTTCATTTTATTTCTTATACATTTTGAGATACAATTTCTAAAACCCTTATGATCAGCTTTTCAACTGCTGCCTTGCCGTCTTTGGAAAACTCTTTACTCACTCTATTAGCTATGACGGCATTCAAAGAAAGACAGTTGTGTCCTAACAGCCTGCTCAGTCCATAAATAGCCGATGTTTCCATTTCAAAGTTAGTGATCCTGTGCTGACCGAAACGAAATTGGGTCAACCGGTTGATCAATTCGGGGTTGCTGATACCCAACCGGAGCACTCTGCCCTGTGGTCCATAAAAACCGGGGCAGGTGACAGTAATACCCTGGAAAAAATCTTTTACAAAGTGCTTTATTAAAGATCCGCTCGCCCCCG
>CBFGXP010000103.1:0-13492 GCA_965652775.1 uncultured bacterium | reverse complement strand
GTGCCATCATCATAGCTGTTCTTTGTGTCTTCAGTTGAGACAGTCAGGATCAGCTTGTCACTTTCATTAGCATAACATACCCCGGAAATTCCTTTGAATAAATTTATTTCTTTTTGAGCCGCAAAAGGTATAATTGAAATTGCAAAACTGCTGTCCTTGTTCCAGAAATTTTCATCTGTAACGATAAGATGGTTATGAGGATAGCCCTTATTCCCGCGATTTACAAGAACTAATTTTCCTGCTACAAAACAGGCCCCTTCAATATTTATTTGGTCAATGCCAAGATTCTTCGCTTTTGAAAATATGGGTTCAAGGTTAATGCTGTCATTATCTTTTGTTTTCAAATTATGAATCCATCCGGTATTCCGGTACGGCGATAATGAGCCTGAGCCAAACAGGAATAAGTTATCGGCATTCAAAGCAGAGGCCTCTAAATCGGGTTTAACGTCTTTTGGGATTCGATTTGCTGAATACGAAAGAAGAGGAATAGAATCAATTATATTAAGTGCAGTATCAAGAACAAGCAGTTTTGTGGCATCATCACCCATCAGGTATAATTTACCATCATAGTATTCAATAGAAGAAGCGGAAGGATAATTGTTCAGCTTTATAGTTTGCAGGTCCGGCAAGTTATTTTTGCTATTACAGGAAATGAATAATGAAGCGGAAAAAATAATACAGATATGATAGATCGTCTTTAATTTACTCATAGCCCTAAAAATCTTGTGAATCGTGGTTTCAATCAAACTTATTTTCCCAGCCTGCCTTCTTCATCTTCTCTACTTTTTTGATCACATCATTATTCAGAGAGTTCTTGAACGTTGTAACTTTCTTGGAAACTTTTGCATCAAATGTTCCAATGATCTCTGCGGCCAAAATGCCTGCATTCTTTGCTGCATTTAACGCTACAGTTGCCACGGGAACTCCATTTGGCATTTGTAAGATAGAAAGAACAGAATCCCAGCCGTCAATACTATTGGATGATTTGATTGGGACGCCAATCACGGGTAAAGATGTAATAGAAGCTACCATGCCCGGTAAGTGTGCGGCACCACCTGCTCCAGCTATGATCACTTTCAAGCCTCTTGTCTTTGCTTTCTTTGCATATTCCACCATCCGGAATGGAGTACGATGTGCGGATACAACTGTTACTTCATGTGATATTCCAAATTCCTTTAGCAGATCCGCTGCAGCTTGCATAACAGTTAGATCACTATCGCTGCCCATTATTATTCCTACAATTGGTTTCATGAAGCAAAGAAAGGGAAAAATATTTCACGCAAAGGCGCTAAGTTTTAAGAAATAAGAACGCAAGGAGATCTCTAACGAAGGACTCCATTAACGTCTTTGCGTATCCTTTGGTGCTTTGCGTGAAGACTTACCTCACCAGATCACCTTTAATTCTTAACAATATTGTTTCGGCGACTTTAGTATTGTAACGGGCAGCGATCAATCTGTCATAAGCATCTTCAAGACTTTTTTGTGCTTCTCTAAGCTGAAGAAGAGTAGCCTGCCCCAGGCGGTATGTTTCAAGAATTATGTTTACGTTCTCTCTTGCCAGTAAAATATTTGTTTCTTCCAGTTCCAGGGCTTGCTTCTGAAATTCATATTCTTTAAAAGCATTCAACACATCAAGATTGATGGCTGATCGCTGGCTTTCAAAAGTTATTTGCTGGTACTGTATATCTAATTCGGCTTGTTTAACGAGGCGGTGTGCATTACGATTATTAAGGATAGGAATAGTAGCAGAAAGACCATAGTTGAATCCTCTGTTCTGGTTCAGTAATGGAAGCGCAGGATTTAAAGCAACGTCGTTATTGGTTCGGCTAAAATTATAAGCTGAATTGAACGAAACTGTCGGGAATTTCTCGGCTTTTCTTTGTTTGAGTGTCAGGTTTGCAAGATCAATGTTCTTTCTCAATATTTGTAAAAGCGTATTACTGTTGTCCAGGTCATTTTGTATTTGCTCCAATGTGATCTGTGTATTAAAAGGAATGGAATCACTTACTTCGTAATTACTGCCAGGAGTTACATTCATTATCTGATTCAAACTTTCCTTTAATTGCTGGATCAATGTCTTCTGTCTTATGGAAGATGAAATTTGTGCATTCAGATCAACTTTACTTTGTAATAACTCCGGTTTGGCGCCCACACCAATATCCAGTTTTCTTTGGGCAAGATCAACCCTCGTCTGGTTGATGCTCATCTGTTCCTCAATGGCTTTTAATTGTTGTTTTTGACGAACGATGATATAGTACCGGTTGATCACTTCGGCAATTGTATTTACTACCTGGTCCTTAATAGTTAGTTCGCCAAGGCGTAACAGTTCTTCAGCCTGGTCTCTTATTACAAACATTCGGCCGCCGTCAAAAAGTGTCCAGTTTAAGGTTAAGGATGAATTGAGGTTATTTGTTTTTACATCGCCTTCACGTTTTGTGCCATTTGCAAAATCCTGTTTCTGGTTATTCTTGTTCCATACCATGCCAGCGTTGGCATTTAACCGTGGTAGAAAAACTGCGTTGCGAAATGAGTAGTCCAACGCGGCAACAGCTGAATCATTTCTTGACAAACGGATATCATAATTATGTTGAAGTGCAGTAGCGATTGCTTCTTCAATGGTCAACAGTCTTTGTGCGTGCAATGAACACGTCAACAAGAAAAATGCTGAATATATAACGGAACGTACAAGAGTGCCCTTCGACAGGCTCAGGGTAAACTGCAACATAAGTTTAATAGAATTCATTAGCTGGTCAAATAAAATTAATCATGAGCTTCTTTCATATCTGCAACTGCCAATTCTGTGTCAAGGTTGCTGGTTTTCTTTTTTGAAGAAAGATATGAGTATAGTGCAGGCACTACATACAAAGTAAGTACCAGGGCAAAAAGCATACCGCCGACAATAACAATACCAAGCGGAACGCGGCTTTTACCTGCAGAACCAAATGCAAGTGCAATAGGTAATGCGCCTAAGGTAGTGGCGAGTGTCGTCATCAGGATCGGCCGCAAACGGGCAACGGCCGCATCAATAGCGGCAGGAATTTTTTGCTCACCGCGACGGCGTTTCTGGTTTGCAAACTCCACAATTAAGATTCCATTCTTTGTTACAAGCCCGATCAGCATGATTATGCCGATCTGTGAAAAAATATTTATCGTTTGTCCAAACGCCCACAAGCTGAGCACTGCACCAGCCAATGCCAGCGGCACCGTGATCATAATAATAAGCGGATCAATAAAGCTTTCAAACTGTGCAGCAAGTACCAGAAAAATTAATATGAGAGCCAACAGGAATGCAAATGATGTATTTGAGGAGCTTTCAGCAAAATCTCTCGATGCACCTGAGAGTGATGTCTCAAATGTTTCATCTAAAACCTTATCAGCGATCTTTTCCATTTCTGCTATACCGTCACCAATCGTTTTACCCGGAGCCAGTGCTGCCTGCACCGTTGCGCTCTTAAAACGATTGTAGTGAAGAATACTTGGCGGGTTTGCCATTTCTTCCATTCTTACCACGTTATCAAGTTGAATGAGTTCACCACGATTATTTCGTACAAAAAATCCTTTGAGGTCAAGTGGATCATCCCTGTCTCTTCTTTCAACCTGCGCTATTACCTGGTATTGTTTTCCGTTCATAATAAAATAACCAAATCGGCGACCGCTCAATGCCAGTTGAAGCGTTGTGGAAATATCCTGAACGGAAACACCTAGTTCATTTGCTTTTAACCTGTCAATAGTTATTTGAAGTTCAGGCTGGTTAAATTTCAAATTAATATCAGTGTTCAGGAATGTTGGGTTCTTGCGAACCTCTTCCATAAATGGTGGAATTTTTTCTTTTAATTTTTCGAAATTCAGATTCTGAAGAACAAACTGTACAGGATTTGCACCTCGTCCACCCAAGCCCACTGAAATGGTTTGTTCCTGTGTAGCGAAAACCCGGAGATTGTTGTAACGACGAAACATCCTGCTCATTTGTTGCGCAATCTCGTCCTGCGATCTTTCTCTTTCAGATGCGTTAACAAGACCCATACTTACAAATGCAGCATTGCTTCCGCCGCTACCAAAACCAGGCGCAAAAGTGAGTACAACATTTTTTTCGGGAATTGAATCAAGCAATTGTTGCGTTATTTCATATGCAACCCTATCGGTAAAATCAAAATCGGCACCTTCAGGCCCGGTAATACTTGTACGTACACGATTGCGATCTTCCATTGGAGCCAGTTCGGATGGTAATCCCGAACCAATAAAATAAATTATTGCGAAGCAAACAAAAACAAGTAAAATGGCAAGCCAGCGGAGATTCATGAAACCCTGCAAACTCGTTTTATATAAATTTTCAAGACCTGTAAAAAACGGCTCTGTCTTCCTGTAAAACCATGAATGCGCATGTGGGTTTTTCTTCGCCATGTAAATGTTTAGCACCGGTGTCAGTGTTAGCGAAACAAAAGCCGAGATCAATACGGCGCCGGCAAGTACGATACCGAATTCGCGGAAAAGTCTTCCAACAAATCCTTCTAAGAAAATGATCGGAAGAAAGACGATGGCAAGCGTTATTGATGTTGCGATTACTGCAAAGTAAATTTCTTTCGAACCTTCAAGGGCAGCTTTGTGTTTGTTCATGCCCTCTTCCATTTTCTTAAAAATGTTTTCAGTTACAACTATTCCATCATCTACCACAAGACCTGTGGCAAGTACAATCGCAAGGAGTGTAAGCACATTGATGGAAAAACCCATGAGGTACATGATAAAGAATGCACCGATCAATGAAACCGGAATGTCTATCAGTGGTCGCAGGGCAAGTGTCCATTCACGGAAAAAAAGAAAGATGATACCAACAACCAACAAGATGGCGATCATAAGGGTCTCCTTTACCTCACTGATTGCATTTCGGACAAAAGTTGTACGATCATATCCAACTTCAAGAAGGATATCGGGCGGCATGTCTTTCTTGATCTCTTCAATCCTTTTATAGATCTCATCGGTGATCTCGATCTGGTTACTTCCCGGCTGCGCAACAACACCCATGTTAACTGAAGGCACATTATTTTTTCTGGAAGACTGTTCATCATTGTCGGGGCCGAGTTCTGCGTAACCCACATCCTTAAAACGAACAACGCCGTTGTTATCCTCACGCAGAATGAGATCATTGAAATCTGTTTCAGTCGTCAGCTTACCAAAAGTCTTTACGACAAGCTGGGTTGTGTTACCGCGAATTTTACCACCAGGCAATTCAATGTTTTCCCGGTCCATTGCAAGTCGAATATCATTAATGGTGAGTTTATATGCGGAAAGTTTTGCCGGATCGATCCAAAGCCGCATTGAATACCGTTTGCCAAAAACATTTACCCCGCTAACTCCGGAAATTGTTTGCAAGCGTTCCTGTACAACATTTTCAGCGTAGTCAGTTAACTCCATCAACCCTTTACTTTGACTTTGTATTTGTAAGAAAACGATCGGGTCAGAATCAGAATCCGCTTTGCTGACAGTAGGAGGTGCATCAATATCCTGTGGCAGCTGACCAAGGGCCTGGGATACTTTATCCCTCACATCATTTGCAGCTCTTTCAAGGTCGACATTGATCTCAAACTCAACTGTAATATTACTGCTACCTGTGGAGCTACTTGATGTAATATTTTTTACACCCGGGACACCATTTACTGCTTTTTCAAGCGGCTCAGTTATTTGTTGTTCGATAATATCAGAGTTTGCACCAACGTACGAAGTACGGACATTCACAACCGCGGGATCAATGGCGGGGTATTCGCGTACACCCAAATATTTATAACCGATGCCACCAAAAATTATTATAACAATAGAACAGACTATTGCAAGAACCGGGCGTCTTAAACTTAATTCTGAAAGATTCATATTGTGAGTGGTGAGTAGTGAGTTGTCAGTTTTACTTTCCAATCAAACCGCTCAGTATTTTATAAGTTGTAATAATAAGGTTTTCAAAGTTTGACATTCAAGAACTAATTCATGTGAAAATTTAAATACATCGAGACCGGTGTGCTTGAGTAGTAAAAACTTAGTTTTTGGTTTATCGTTAGCACAAAACTATTGTTTTCCAAACTCACCACTCACCATTCACAACTCACTGAACAATGTTCTTCAATTTTACATCAGCGCCGGGTCTCAGGAACAAAAGGCCGGTGGTGATCACGGTATCGCCTACATTCAAACCTGTTAGTACCTGCACACTGGCACTATCTCTAACGCCTGTTGTAATATCAGCAGGAATTGATTTACCTCCCTTATATAAATAAACCAGCTTGTTTCTTCCCTGGGGTTGAACAACAATCGTTGGAATAAGGATGGCATCTTCACTTTTGCCTAATATGATCCTCACTTTAGCAAAAACGCCGGGGATCAAAGAAGCATCAGCATTTTTTATCAAAGCTCTTATCGCCAGGCTTCTTGTATTCTCGTCCATCATCACTTCAGCTGCAATAATGTTTGCAGTATAAGTTTTGGTAGATCCATCAACGGTGAAGTCGATCGGTTGCCCATTTTTCAATTGTGACCCATATTTTTCGGGCACATTGAATTGGATCTTTAATTGACTTACCTGGCTGATCGTAGTTATGATTGTGGCGGGTGTAACAAAAGCACCCGGGCTGATATTTCTTAATCCCAGTTTTCCGCTAAATGGCGCTCTGACTTCAGTTTTGCGAACAGCTTCTCTTACAATATCGATATCGGCTCTCAAATTATTTACTTGTAGGAGGCTAAGATCATACTCCTGTTGACTGATACCTTGTATTTTTAAAAGTTGCCCCTGACGGTCTTCCGTTTGTTGCGCAATCTTTAATTGTACTTCCAATTTTCTCAATTGTGCCTGCAGGTCACCATCATATAATTTAGCAAGTAAAGCACCCTTGCCAACAAATGTGCCCTCTCTTACATTTAACTGTACCAATCGGCCTGAAATCTCAGGATGGATCTCCGTGGTTTCTCCGGCCAATATTGTTCCGGGAATTTCAATGTCAGCACTTAGTGGCTTGGTAGACACTATTAAAGCATCTGCGGTAATTGCCTGTTGTTGCTGTTGAGTGGTGGTAGTAGTGGAGGCGGCCGTTTTCTTTTTGTTTCCGCAGGAAATCATTACAGAACTGAAGATGATAAAACCTATTCCAAAAAGTAATTTGCGATTGTTCACGTTCGTATGGTTGTGATTTAAACTTAAAAATAAGTACTTATTAGGGTTTAGAGTATAGGGTTTGACGTTGCAAACTTAGAATTCCTTTGGTACTCAAAAAATTAATTATCTGCCTGTTATGAAAGGTTTTTTCAAGTGATAAAAGGAAGTGTTCAGGATCTTGGAAACAATGTATGTTTCACTTTGTTCGATTTATGAAGAAGGTCTTGCTTTTCCCTGCTCAGTATAGTGACATGCCCCATTTTTCTTCCTGGCCTTGTCTGTTTCTTGCCGTAAATATGAACAAAGGCGTTGTCGATCTTCATAACTTCTTCGAGGCCCTCATATTTCACATCACCACTACATCCCTCGGCCCCGATAATATTTACCATAATGGAGGGAAGGACTGCGTCAGTATTTCCTAAGGGGTAACCAAGCATGACCCTCCAAAGCATATCAAACTGGCTGCTAAAATGAGCTTCAATGGTATGATGACCACTGTTATGAACCCTTGGTGCCGTTTCATTTACAAATACATCACCGCCTTTGTCGACAAACATCTCGACGGCAAAAATTCCGGCTGATTTGAAATTGCGAACAACTGTTGACGCAATTGCTTCAACTTTATAAAGCGTTTGGATACTTAATTCTGCGGGACAAAGCTGGTAATCGAGCAAATTAAGATCATGATCAAAAAGCATTTCAACGGGAGGGTAAAGAGCAGTTTCACCTTTATCGTTCACTGCCACCATTTGAGCGATCTCTTTATCAATCGGAATAAGTTTTTCCAATATGCTTGGAGCGTTAAATGCTTTTCCCAGGTCATCTTTATTCTTTAATATTTGGACACCACGTCCGTCATAACCACCTTCACCAAGCTTGTGAACGGCGGGTAAAAAACCAATGTGGTTCTCTATTTCTGCAAGGCTATTGGTTAATACAAAATCAGCGGTTGGAATGGAATGCTGATGATAAAATTGTTTTTGATGAATTTTATTTTTGATGATCTTGAGAACAGAGGGCTTGGGGTAAATTTTAATTCCTTCAGCTTCTAATTTTTCCAGTGCATCAACATTTACATTTTCTATTTCAATAGTTAGGGCATCGAGGGCTTTCCCAAAATTGTAAACATCATCAAAATTTTTTATGTCGCCCTTTGTAAAATGATGGCATAGATGTGCAGCAGGACATTCATCATCATTCTCGATTACGAAGGTTTTAACAGGATAATTGGCTGCTGCTTGTAAAAGCATTCTTCCTAACTGGCCGCCACCGAGGATACCGATTTTTTGCATGGCGCAAAGATAGGCCTTGTGTTAAAGGTTGAAAGTTAAAGGGGCAATGTTTTTGAATTGTTCTAATTTTGTTTCATGCTTCCTGATTATCCTCACAAATTATTTACTGATAAACGCAATCACTTCGAGCTGCTCATGGAGACCCTGGCAATGCGAACCCCAAACCCCTAAGGGGCTTTATAGTGACACTTTCATTTCAAATGAACTGAATTACTATTGTTGGCAAAAAAAATTTATTTTATGATCAAAACTTCTTCAGATAAGAAACAAGATACACAAACTGATTTTCTGCCATTACAGGGAACTGATTATGTGGAATTCTATGTAGGCAATGCAAAACAAGCGGCGCATTATTACATGAGTGCTTTCGGTTTCCAGGCACTGGCCTATGCCGGACCTGAAACAGGAGTGAAGGACAAGGCCAGCTATGCAGTACGCCAAAATAAACTGACTCTTGTACTTACTACTCCTATCAGACCCGATAACGAAATTGCAGATCATATTTATAAACATGGGGACGGTGTTAAGGCGTTGGCGTTGCTGGTAGATGATGCAACGAGTGCATGGCGGGAAACGACGGAACGTGGCGCAAGATCTTATATGCCGCCTAAACGGACCCATGATGCGGATGGCGAAGTAGTGGTCAGTGGCATTCACACATATGGGGATACAGTACATTTATTTATAGAAAGAAAAAATTATAATGGGCCATTCTTACCGGGATATCGTGAATGGAGCAATCCCTATTACAAACCAAGGGATACCGGTTTGTTATATGTCGACCATTGTGTGGGCAATGTTGGCTGGAATCAAATGAATCCATGGGTGAATTTTTACCAGGATGTGATGGGTTTCAGGAACATCCTCACATTTGATGATAAAGATATTTCCACAGAATATTCGGCGCTAATGAGTAAGGTGATGAGCAATGGAAACGGGTTTGTAAAATTCCCGATCAACGAACCCGCAGAAGGAAAAAAGAAAAGCCAGGTAGAGGAATATCTTGAATTCTATAATGGCGAAGGTGTGCAGCATGTGGCAATGGCGACGAATGATATTGTTCAGACGGTTACTGATCTGAGAAACCGGGGTGTTGAATTCTTAAGAGTGCCAACAACATACTATGATGATCTTATTGACAGGGTAGGCAAAATTGATGAAGACCTGGAGCCTTTAAAAGAACTCGGAGTGCTTGTCGATCGGGATAATGAAGGATACCTGCTGCAGATATTCACAAAACCAGTTGAAGACAGACCAACCTTATTCTTTGAGATCATCCAGCGCAAAGGGGCAAAAAGCTTTGGCAAAGGGAACTTCAAAGCTTTATTTGAGGCAATAGAAAGGGAGCAGGGTGAAAGGGGCAATCTCTAGTGGCTGGCGGTGTGGCGGTGGATAATGCCCGTTAGTCCGGACCGGATAGCTATCGGATCGGGAGTATCGCAGTAGAATTTCCTGTGAAAAGCTGGAGTATTGCTTTTCTGTGTTGGCTTTTTATGCTTATTTTTACAATTAGTTATAAACAAACGAGTAATAAAGCTTTTAGACTCACGTTTCTTAACTTAATGAAACCGTCAATGAAAAACCTCTTCTTCTGTATCTTGACCTGCTGTATTGCCATCACTCATTCTGCACAGAATGGATCTGGCGGAAATTCCGTTTCAGCTGTTTCTTCCTTTATAGACTTTCAAAAATCTTTACAACGACCGTCGGAAGCGATGAGTAAGAATGAAGTTGTACTCAGAAAACAGTTTGAGGAGAAGAAGTTGGTGTGGCCGGCTAAATATGTTTACATCCGTTCTTTTAAATATGATAGTCAATTAGAAGTTTGGGTAAAAAATGAAAGAAACGATAAATACAAACTTTTTAAATCCTATAGAGTATGTGCCCTTGCAGGTACTTTGGGCCCGAAAAGAATGGAAGGTGATTACCAGGTGCCCGAAGGTTTTTATTATATCAATGAGTTCAATCCAAAAAGCAATTATCACTTATCACTAGGCTTGAATTATCCGAATATTTCAGACAGGATATTAAGTGATATCAACAGTCCCGGAGGCAGCATATATATACATGGCAGTTGCGTAACTGTTGGTTGTATTCCGCTTACTGATCCAATGATCGAAGAACTATACATTATTACCGCACATGCAAAAAACCAGGGACAGGATTTTATACCGGTTCATATTTTCCCGATCAAGTTCAACGTAAAAAGAAGCGTGGAATATCTTAGCCGGCTAACAAAAGACGATGAACAACTGAAAATTTTTTCATCAAACCTGGAGGATGCCTTTAATTATTTTGAAAAGAATAAACAAGTACCTGTTATAGCGGTTTCCGATAAAGGAGAGTATTACGTAAATGATGCGCCGGATAAAAAATGGAATGTAGTACCAGACGCCAAGCCAATTCCAAAAAGAAAAAATGTTCAACACAGAACAAGACCAATAACCGGACTTGTCGAAGCAGTTCATCAATGGCCGAAATACCCGGGTGGTGGCGATGAGTTGTTAAAATATCTGGATAAGCTGGGTAAGGAGATGCGGGAATACCTGCCGAAAGCAACAAGAAAAGCATTTGTGCAATTGGAATTTATTGTAGATAAAGATGGCGTGCCGGTTAACTTTAAAGTAACCAGGGGCGGAGTGAATGAAGATTTTAATGATGAACTTATCTCAAGGCTCGAAGCGTCCATGGCAACATGGCAACCTGCTTTGCTAAATGATAAACCAGTACCTAAAAAAATGGTTCAGACCGTTACGATAGAAATTCCTGAACCAATGGAGATGTAATAAAGTTTGAAAGCATATTTCATCAGTGGGTTGGGGGCCGATAAAAAGGCTTTTCAGAAAATTAAACTACCGGATCTCTACGAACCGGTATATCTTGATTGGATCACTCCTGAAAAAGACGAATCACTCAGCAATTATGCCCGTCGTTTTGCATCATTGATAAAAAATGATGATGCATTTATTTTGATCGGTCTTTCATTTGGCGGAATGCTGGCTTGTGAAATTGCAAAATTGCGCAGGCCAATGAAGACGATCATCATTTCAAGCCTTGCTTCATCTGCTGAGCTGCCCTGGTATTTTAAACGAGCAGGTAAGATTGGCTTGCATAAAGCTGTCCCCGTAAAATTGATGAGAGCAGGAACGATATTTAAAAATTTGTTGGGTGCCAACACAAAAGAAGATAAGGCGATCATCATTAATTATGCAAAATCTGCTGACCCCGACCTGGTTCGCTGGTCGCTTCATGCTATTTTTAACTGGGATCATCCTGAAAGATCGCCTGACATTGTGCATGTGCATGGATCAAATGATCTTACACTACCCCTCAAATACACTCGGCCTGATTTTGTAATTAAGGGTGGCGGACACCTGATGGTATTTAATAAGGCTGATGAAGTAAATAGGATTTTGACTCAGGTCCTTTCGGTTGCCTAAAAAGTCACTTTAAGAGATAGCTGATCAGCAAACTGTATTTAACAGTGGCTTTTGTGACCATTCATATACTGACAAATTTCACTTGCTTCTTCAGTCGTATTCGAAATCAAGATTTTTGAAAAGGAAAAAACTCAGCGAAACATACATGATATTAGCTTTAAGTCCCCCGTAAGGTTTGATACCAGCATTGGTGGTATAATCCTGGTTATGAAATTCACTCAGGTAATATTTGAATTTCAAATTGACGCCACGGGGAAACTGGACACCGGCAAGGAAACCATGTTGAAATAATTCATTCCGGTCGCTGAACCATCCTGCGATCTTATCTATTTTATCACCACCCTCATAGGTTTTTTCTTTGTAAGTAAATGCCATTTCAATTTCATAACCTCCGTAAAAAAAGGTTTTATCAAGATCTCCAACTTTAAAACCCAGGGGAACTCCCAGGTTATAAGTCCGGAATTTTTTCTTATAGAACAGGTTATTTGAAGGATCTTTATAATCATTCATGATGTAACCCACATTTCTTACCGCTATCCCGGTAAACAGGCCAAAATTTTTATTCATGTCCTGGTTGACCATTACCTGCAAATTGAATACGGGAGAAAACCTGACAGTAGAGCTTTCACTATTTCCGTTTTGTTCAACATTTGCAAATGAAAAAATAAACTCACCGCCTGAAGTAAGATACGCTTTAGATTTGTTTTCTTTTGATTGACTAAAAACCTGAACTGTGAATGATAATACAAATAGAGCCAGCGCAATTAGGGGTTTAATGATTTTCATAATTTAGGTTGTTTTGGTTTTTATTATTGAAAATTCAGCCTTTCTTCCTTATGGTTCTTGAGTCCTGGACATTTCAGGTGTTAAGCTTTACAAAATTAAGGGTGTTAGTTTATTTTTTTCAACAGAAGTTTTTATTAATGTAACCCCCGGCAAAGGTTTAAATGATCATGCACTGCCGGTCACATATACCCGCTTAATTATATAATCGATATCTGATGGCGTTTAATAGACAGATGAAATCGATACTGTAATGTGTGAGCTGCCTGCGGTGAATTGAAGATGAATCATTGGTCAAACCAAAATTACTTCCAATTTTTTTGGGGCAGGTTGTTTACTAAATGATATCCTTTTTGCCTGTTTTGTTCTTGCACGGAAAGTTGAAGAATATCCATATCGTAGCTTGTCATTTTATGCTCGCCCAACTTATCGTATATTACAATTTCCCGTATGCCCAGTTCATTTGAAAATTGTTGGAGCGCCTGGCTTTAAAATAAATATTGATTTTTTTTATGGCAACTCCATCATTGCAACAAAGCCTGTACAGTGTTTTTTGTTCGTTGCTGTAAAAGCATTTTTTTTCCTGCTGTCAGCTTTTCATAAACCTCTTTTGTGTAATGGCGGACGGTCAGGAGTGTGAGATCTTTGGTAACATTAATATCAAAAAATTCAGCGGCTGCTAATGCAAGCTTTTCAATTTTATCTTTCCGATCGTCCAATACGCAGATCATACTGATCGCTGCATTTTGAGTAAGGTTGGGTTTTATTTTTAGCTTTTCAAAAAGATGAAATAATTCGGCAATGGGTTTTTCTTCTACAAAGGAAAAATCTCTTGAGCTTAA